>SCRB01000879.1 GCA_004299545.1 Rhizobiaceae bacterium | reverse complement strand
ACGAACTGGAGCGGAACGGCACCAGTTCGTTCTCAAGCCATTCCAAGGCCTTGTCGGCGTTTTGCGACCCGTCGCGCAACCTGTAGAGGAGTTGCGTGGCAAAGGTGGCATCGAGGGCGTGCCGGGTATAGCCGGAGAGAATCCGTCCCCTGGCGGCATCGTCTTCCGTCGCCAGAACCTGATCCGCGACGGCATTGGCGATGAGCCGCATCTCCCGCGCCCGGTTGACCCTCATGGCCAGACGGCGCAGGTTTTCGGCGAGCACGAAGCGCAGCATCGCCGGCAGCGCCCATAATTCTCCGATCCTGAGCGGTTTTACCGACTGATAGCCTTCCACGACGATGCGCAGCATCTCGGCTGAAACGGTGCTGTCGGTATGGGCGACATATTCCCATGCGAGCGCCAGGACGCGCGGCACGGGGCTTCCGGCCGCGGTCTTCAACGTCGGAAGCTCGCGATAGAAATGCTGCGGCAGGTTCTGGCGCACCTGCGCGATCGATTCCTCGATGAGGTAATGGTTGTCGAGAAGCCATTGGGCGGCGGGCGTAATCGCCTCGCCGGCAGCCTGCGCATCGTTGGTGATGCGGTAGACGTCTATGATCCTGGCCGAATTGTCCTCGTTGCGGGCGAGGAAATCGAGCTTGCCGAGGGCGGCAGCGGCGGCGGCTCCCGGGCGCGCGAGTGCCGCTCCAAGTTCTCGCAAAGCCTCCTTGTGGAGATAGGTGGAGCGGATCGGCGGCTCTGAGTCCTGGGGCAGTGCTTGAGGGGTTTCGTTCAACCTGGAAGGGTTCGTCTGAATATTCATTTTTTCCCTAGAAAACCCACTGAGCCGTATCCGTGCGCATCCTGTGTATCACCGACGCCTGCGCCCATCCTTGCCCTGGGCGGTCCGGGACAATACGCAACAGCAAAAAAGTGAATGACCCCGCATGCTTACCTTTTGTGTCTATAACACGGCGACGCGTGCCAACGCATCGGTAATTGGGAGGAAAATTCCTGACCGTTCCGCAACAGCCGAAGCCCGCCTGCAACGATAATCCCCACCTCCCGGTTGGTCCGATGCAAACGTCGCGGCATCAGCCATGGCCCGGGAATTCCGGCTCGCCATCAGCATATAGCATTGTTCCTTTACAGGCTAATGCTGCGCGGAAACGCGTCGACAGGCGCGAGTGTTGCCCGAAACCGATCAAACTCGGTTACCGCACCACTAACAACGTGAGCAGCGGAGAGGCACGCATTGCCAGCCCCATCGTTTTCACGCCCGGCGGTCCGGAACCATCCGGACGGTATCTCTTTGGGCCAGGACCATCTGGGTCTGGGTCACGATCGCCGCTGTTTTGCTGTCGGCTCGAAAAATGGTTGTCTGCCAGACCATCGTCGTGCGCCCCTTATGGAGCGGAATGCACACGGCATGCGCCGTCTCCCCGACGGGCACAGGACGAAGAAAATTGGTCTTGCTTTCCAATGTCGTGGTGCCTTCCCCCTCGCGGAGGTTCAGCCACGCCGCCACGCCGCCGATATTGTCGGCCAGCGCCATCAGCGCACCGCCATGCGCCGCGCCGTTGGCATTGCCCAGTTGATCGGTTACGACGAGGTCAGCCTCGACCCTGTCGGCTGAAGCGAATGTGATGCGCAGTCCGAGAAGATGCGCGAAAGGCGGCTGGTGTTCCATCACCCCGCGAATATGACGATCGTCAGTCTCCGGCATGGCATCATCCTCTCGCAGCGGGATTTCGCGTCGATCCAACAGGCGAAAGGCCACAATTGCAAGTGCGTACCCCACCTTGTGATATAGGGAAAACAGAACCGGCGGGGCTATCTTTTGACCAGTTCGGGGAACGGGCCGAGACGGCCGGGTTCATCCGAAAATCTCCCACTTTCGAATAAACGTCCCGACGATTTCGAAGTTCCGCGGTATCCGTCCGGCTCAGTGTGGCGCCAGCTGCGCGACTTCCCTTATCCCGAGGGTCGCATTGATGTTCGGGCGCGCCTTTACGGCATCGGCTATGCTGTAGTTGGCAAGCACGTCGAAAAACGCGTTGAGCGCCTTCCGTAGCGTTGCGTTTGTTCCGCACGAATCCACGAGCGGACAATCGATGATGTCGCTCTCGAAGCATTCGGCCATGACGAAGCTTTCCTCCGTCACCCTGACGACATCGAAAAGCGAAATATCGGCCGCGGGCCTGGCGAGCCTCACGCCGCCGTTGCGGCCGCGCACGGTCTCGACCAGTCCGTTTTCCACCAGCGGCTGAAGGATCTTGAACAGGAACAGCTCCGAGACATTGTAGGCGGTGGCGACCTCCGCCACGCGACTGAGCCGCCCGCTGTTGGCCGCGCAGTACATGAGCAGGCGAATGGCATAGTTGGTTTGCCGCGTGAGGCGCATCTCGAGCCGTCCCGAAAAGCCCCGCGCTCCGGGAGAGCAGAGCTAGATTTTAGAATTGTTATAAGGTTGTTGTATAAAAGATGAATAGACGTGTCTAGTTTTATTTCGGGAGCGGCTTTCGCAAGGGCGTGCCTGGCGCGTAAAAATCGCCACCCCGGCCTGCCGCCTACAGCCACAGGCGATAAAGCGCGAAGCCGTCCCTGCCGTCGCCCGCCCACTCGATAGCCGCATCCTTGACGAGCGCCATGAACGCCTTCCCCCTCGGTCCGCTCTCGAACAGCACCGACGTATCCGGCAACGGAGCCAGCCGCCAATTGCCGTCGGCGACAGGATCGATCGTTCCCCTGTCGATAATATAATGGACGAGCACATCGCGATTGGTATCCGGGGCGACGAACACGACAACGTCGTCGTTGATACCGGGAAAATTTCCGCCGCCGCCGGCGCGATAATTGTTGGTGGCGACGATGAATTTGCGATCCGGATCGATAGGGGCTCCCTCATAGCACAGATCGACGATCCGGGCGGCATTCGCATCGACGAGATTACCGGCAAAATCATATCTCGCCGGCTGGCTGACATCGATCGCATAGGTAACGCCGTCGATAACGTCGAAATTGAAAGCCGGGAAATGCGGGTTGATGAGGGGCTGG
>SCRB01000878.1 GCA_004299545.1 Rhizobiaceae bacterium | reverse complement strand
TCAAGGGACGTTGGCATTATCTTGAGCATGATTGGGTCGCCAATGAAGGTGGCTATGTCTTCGAGCCGCCTGGCGAGACCCATACGCTGGTGGTGCCGGACGACGTGGAAGAGATGGTCACGCTATTCCAGGTGAACGGCGTCATGTATTACGTCGACCCATGGGGAAAGCCCCTCGGCTACGAGGATGTTTTCACCAAAATCGACATGTGCCGCAAGCACTATACGGAAGCTGGATTGGGGAGAGACTATGTCGACCAATTCATAAGGTGACGTACGTAGCGGCCGGTGTAAATGGCAAGGGAGCAAGACTCGACGCCCTTTTCCACAGGTGGTTTTCAGGAGGTCGACTGACATCGAACTCGTGGTCGACTCGGTCGGGAAAAACCGAGGCGCGCTGCGAGGTCCGGCCGGGCCTTCTCACTTTGCAAGCGCGCTCGCGTATTAAGACTCTTGGCAGTACTATCGGCCAAAGCCGGCGAGCGACGGGCCATCGGGTATAAGCGACGGCGGTAGCCGCCGGATGAAGCTAGGCCGCCTCCAGTTCTTCCACCATCAAGATTAGGCACAGCCACGAATTGGCGCGGCAACTGCCACGATGTCCACGCCATCGCAAGACGTTTATGACACAGTAAGGATGGCAGGTTATGCCGAGAGCAACCTGCCGCTTACCTCTAGAAAATCCTCGAACGCACTCGCAAACCCGTCAAGTTCGCTTTCGGCCATTGGCAGGGAGAGATTTATCATGCCTCGACGGGCTACGTATTGGCCACGCTCCATCATCTCCAGGTGGAAAAGCGGCTTCGCGTTTCCGTCTTCCTTCGCGAGGTCGGCGACCGACCGGATGTCGCCTTCACAAAAGTGAATATTCAACATCGAGCCTTGCCCGGTCAACTGCACCGGGAGTGCCTTAGCCTGAGCGATCCCGTTAAGTCTCGTCCTGAATAAATCGCCCCGGGCGTTCAATTGCTCCAAACGCTCGTTTGTCAGCACCGTTGACGCGGCGACGGCAGCCGCCATGGTAATAGCATTGTTATTGAACGTGCCCGCATGAGAAAGAGCATCCGGGTGCCTCAAGTCATAGAGCGCCATTATGTCCTCGCGACCACCAAATGCGCCGAAGGAAGCTCCTCCACCGACATATTTGCCGAAAGTCGTTAGGTCCGGCGCAATCCCGAGGACGCCTTGCAATCCGCCCGGCGCAAGGCGCGAGGTCATGACTTCGTCAAAGATCAAAAGGATTCCATGCCGTTCGCAAGCGTCACGTATTGCCGACAGGAATTCGCGGCTGGCTGGAATGCATCCGGCCGAGCCCTGTAGCGGCTCAACGATGACGGCGGCCAGATCGTGCGCCTCCCGTTCGATTGCGGCCACGCTCTGCTCTGCATCGTTATAGGTCCCAAGCACGACGGGAAAAGGTACATTTTGAGGCGCATCACCTGACTTGTAGAGTAGAACGCCACCATGATAGCCACCCCGAAACGTCATGATCCGTGAACGCTTGGTGAAGACTCTGGCTGTCACCAGGGCCATAAGGTTGGCTTCGGTTCCTGAATTGGTGAACCGGATCCGCTCGACGGACGGGAAACGCGCGCACAGGTGACGTGCAAGACGCGCCTCATTCTCGATATGTCCGCCGTGAACCCAGCCTTTATCGAGTGCATCCCGGATGGCTGCCTTGATCAGCGGGTCCGAGTGCCCGAAAATCCCGGCGGTGTATTCGCCCAGGAAATCGACATACACATTGCCGTCCATGTCCTCGACGCGACATCCAGAGCTTTCACGGACCACAAAGGGGAACGGTTTGAAGAACACTGATGATCGCGTACTGCCGCCAGGCATGGACTGAGTTGCGCGTTCCATGTAGGCGCGACTCAATGGATGCTGCCGAACGTAGCGCTCTTCCGCGTCCGCCAGCGCGCCCGGAAGATTCAAGTTGCGGCTGACGTTATTCATTTCAATTTCCCTTCTTCTCCAGATCACTGAGCTGTAGACCGCAACGACAGTCGCTTCCGAACTTCGCTGGGGCCAACCACCTGGCTACCGAGCAATTCCACGATATGCCGGCCGCGCTCTACGAGCTGCGCATTGGTGGCGGGCACCCCCTTCGCCAGAAACAGATTGTCCTCCAGGCCGACCCTTACGTTGCCGCCCATGATGACCGCTTGGGCGACCATCGGCATCTGGGCACGGCCAAGTCCAAATCCTGACCAGATTGCATCGGCGGGCAGCATGTCACGTAGCGCCTTCATCCCGTCAGCGCTCGCTTCCGCTCCCCAGCGGATCCCGAGGCAAAGCTGGAACAGATAAGGTTCAGCAAAGAGTTCCTCCGCGATCAACTGGCGCGCAAGACGAACGTGACCCGTATCGAAGACCTCGATCTCGGGACGGACATTCGCTTCCCGGATCAGCTTCGCCATACGCCGAAGATAAGTCGGGGTAGTGAGATAAAGGAGATCCTCGAAATTCAGCGAGCCGCAATCCAGGCTGCAAATCTCCGGCTTCAGCTCAAGGATGTGTTCAATCCTTTCCTCGGCGGCGACGAGATCGGTTCCCGGGCCAAACTCCTTCGGGTCCGCGGTACCCAGAACCACATCACCGCCCATGCCGCCGGTGAGGTTCAAGATTACATCGGGATTTGCATTGCGAATGCGATCGACAACCTCACGATAGAGATCGAGCCGCCGGCTGGGCAACCCGGTATCGGGTTCCCGCACATGGATATGGAGGATCGCAGCGCCAGCGGCGGCGGCGGCGATACCGCTTTCCGCGATTTCCTTCGGGGAGACGGGAAGGTGCGGATTTTTCCCCGCCGTCAGCCCCGCTCCGGTGAGTGCGCAAGTGATGAAGACGTTTTCGTTCATGTCGATCCCTATCGCAGGAGTGGACCCCATTGATGACTGCCTGGTGATACGGGTGCTGATATGAGCACCCCAGCACAGTCGGCTTTCCGCTGATCAGAACCCCATCGCACATCCGTCTTTGCGCGGGTCGGAGGCCCCGGCCAGCACACCGGATTGCTCATCGATCCAGATGAGTTGGGTGCCTCCCACCGGCTCTACCCGCTCGGCCGGAACATGTCCCAGCGATGCGAGGTGATCACGGATGGATAGCGGCAAGCTGCTTTCGGCCCATATCTTTCCGTTCTGGGGAAAACAGCGCGGCAGGTCGATCGCCTCCTGCAATCCGAGATCATAATCCAGGATGCTCGAAAGAAGATGCGCATGGCCGACGGGTTGGAAATGCCCGCCCATGACACCAAACGGCATGACCGCGCGCCCGTCCTTGGCGAGCAATCCCGGAATGAGGGTGTGCATCGGTCTTTTCCCCGGTGCAGCACAGTTCGGATGGCTCTCCTTGAGGCTGAAGGCGCGGCCACGGCTGTGCAGACAGATGCCGGTTTCGGCATCGACCCTGCCGCTGCCGAACGAATCGAAAAGGGAGTTGATAAGCGAAAACGCATTGCGTTGCTCGTCGACAACGGCGACGAAGATGGTGTCGCGGTGATCGGGCCAGTCGATCGCGAAATCGTCGCACAGTCGGGCATCGGGTGCGATCCGTCTGCTTTGCTCATAGGCGAAGCTGTCGGTCAGCAGTTGCGTGAAGTCGGGGCCGCCACAAACACGATCGCCCA
>SCRB01000877.1 GCA_004299545.1 Rhizobiaceae bacterium | reverse complement strand
TCCGCGATCTCACGGAAACGTTTCCAGTCCCATATGCGTGAATAGGCCGTTCCGCCGGCAAGGATGAGTCTCGGCTTATGCTCCTGAGCAAGGCGTTCGACCGCTTCCATGTCAAGCAACTGGTCGTCGCGGCGCACACCGTAGGAAACGACGTTGAACCATTTGCCCGACATATTGACGGGCGAGCCGTGGGTCAGATGGCCGCCTGAATTGAGATCGAGTCCCATGAAGGTGTCGCCCGGCTTCAACAGCGCCAGGAACACCGCCTGGTTCATCTGACTGCCGGAGTTCGGCTGTACATTGGCGAAATCACAGGCAAAGAGCTTCTTCGCCCGGTCGATCGCCAGTTGCTCGGCAACGTCGACGAACTGACAGCCGCCATAATAGCGCTTGCCGGGATAGCCCTCTGCATATTTGTTGGTCATGATCGAGCCCTGCGCTTCGAGAACGGCACGGGAGACGATGTTTTCCGATGCGATCAGCTCGATCTCGTGACGCTGGCGGCCGAGTTCGTTGCGGATGGATCCGAAAATATCCGGATCGGCATCGGCCAGGCTGCGGTTGAAGAAAGCGTCCAACTGGCTGGAAACGGCATGTGCTGTCGCCATGGCGGTCAATCCCTCGAGCGAAAGAAACGATATGCCGCGCTTAGCACAGCGGCCTCCGCCGCGTCACGTCAGAAACGAAGGCCGGCGGCGTGAATGCGCCAGAGGCACGATGCCCTCCATAAGGTAGGGTCAGGACCCTAGTCATTTTGCCGCTCCAATCGGAGGCTATAGCAGTATCCGTCAAGGAGAAGCCGGATGCCGGTCGGGCATGCAATTATCGCGTTGTGGGTCCTTTTTGTCCTGTCATGGGCTGTCGCGGCCTTCTGGGCGGACAGAACCGAGAGTACAGCCGGCTTTTCGACCGAACTTCCCTACAGGTCGATGCTGCTCGTCGGCGCGATCCTTTTTCTCATCCCGGCGCATGCCTACAACGGATGGCTGAGAATCTGGTATCCTGGGATCCCGCTTGCCTGGATATGCGTCGTCCTCATTGCCATCGGCTTCCTGTTCGCCTGGTGGGCGAGGATTCATCTGGGCCGGCTCTGGTCGGGATACATCGCCAAAAAAAGCGGCCATCGCATCGTCGATACCGGCCCTTACGCACTGGTTCGCCATCCGATTTATACGGGCCTGCTGCTGGCCGTCATAGCCACGATGATCGCCAAGGGATCGGTGCCCGGCATCGCCGGGGCGATATTGATCGTCGTCGGCATCTATACGAAAGCGCGGACGGAAGAGCGGTTCCTGAGGGCCGAACTTGGCCCGGGCTGCTATGACGCCTATAGCGTCAGGGTGCCGATGCTTGTTCCGTTCATGTAGAAACGCGGCAAAGAGAAAACGGGGCGGCGTGAACGCTGTCCTGTTTCAGACATACCCGGCCGTTCCATCAGCGGGATTAGCTACTGCGCGCTGGAAACCTGCAATTCGCCAATTCCGTCGCGGCCGTAAATATCGTCACGGAACTGGACCACGCCATCGGCCGTCGACCATGCGTCGATATAGGTGAAATAGACCGGAACGGGCTTGACCAGTTCCACCGGCGTCGAAACACCGGTCCTGATCGTCTGGTCCAGCCGTTGCCGCGTCCACCCGCCATTGTCGCGGAGCAACCACAGCACGAGATCGTGCACGTTCTGCACGCGGACGCAGCCGGATGAATCGAAGCGCATCAGCTGCGAGAACAGACTTTGCTCCGGCGTGTCGTGCATGTAGACACCGTCCGGACTCGGGAAGTTGATCTTCACCGAGGCCATGGCGTTGATTTTCCCGGGGTCCTGCCGGAAGCGGTACTTCGTCGCCTCGTCGGTATTCCAGTCGATGCTTGCCGGATCGACTTCCTTGCCATCGGGTCCAAGAATATGGATGTTGTTGTCAGTCAGATATTTCGGGTCCTTGCGGACGATTGGGATGATGTCTTTCTTGATGATCGAGACCGGCACATGCCAATAGGGGTTGACGATGATCTCGTTGATCTTCGAATTGAGAAGCGGCGTCTGGCGCGAAATCCTGCCGACGATGGCGTTGTGGCGGGAAACGACTCTGCCGTTCTCTACTGCCTCGACCTGCATCGCCGGCACATTGACCACGACATAGCGGTCGCCGAGGAAACCTGACATGGAGCGCAGCCGGACGAGATTGATCTGCAATTGCTGCAAGCGGGCATTGGCGGGAACGTTGAGCGCGGCATAGGTGTATTTTCCCGTTACGCCGTCGGCGGGAAGCCCGTGCCGCAACTGGAAGCGTTTCAGCGCGGCATCGACATAGCTGTCGAAGGACTGGGAAATGCCGGCATTTTCCGGCAGATCTCCGGAAATCATCAGCCGCTTGCGCAGCGTCACGACGTCGGGATCGACGACGCCGAGCTGCAGCTTCTTGGTCGCCGGGACCTGTGGCCATCCGCCCTGCGCCACCAGCGCCTGATAATGCTGGATCGCAAGCTCGACAAAGCTCACGGTCTCGGGGCTGAAGATCGGCAGGTTGGTGGCGATCTTGGGTCTGCCGCTTGCAATCGCGTCGAAACCGTTTCCCCAACTGCCGCGTCGGGAATTAAGGATTTCCTGTATCGCGTCATCGGCAAAGGCAGAGGTGGCAAAAGCCGAGGCGGCGAAAGCACCCGCCGCGGTAAGGAAGAGGCGGCGATTGGGCTGCATGTTCTTTCCCGACACGTTCATATCCTCGAAAGGACTCCCACGAGTCCACCCTCACTCTAGGAGGGCTCTGTTAACAAGATGCCAACCATGACCGCTTGCGCAGACGTGTGTCGTTGCACGCCATTGCAGGAGACACAGGGTCATTCGCACCGGGCGCACCGGGCACATTCACGTATTGGAGCGGCGTTCTTGCCCTCCCATCGGAATATGGCTTGATTTGGGCCTTGAAAAGACAAGTCGCCGTGAATGCCGCGCAAAAGTGCCGAAACCGGCGCGCAAAGCAGCCGATCCCGGTTCATTTACGATTGGCGTGGCGTGACGGCAACAGTTTCGTCACCGCTGATATGACGCAGGAGCGCCGC
>SCRB01000876.1 GCA_004299545.1 Rhizobiaceae bacterium | reverse complement strand
TGAACGCTTTTTGTCGCTGCTGTTGGGCCTGTGGGGATGTGGGCAAGGCGTCAGCCTTGTCCATCATATCCACAGGCCACCCGGCCGAGTAGGCTTCCACCGGCGTCCTGCCGTCAAGGGCGGAGTGCGGTCGCGCGGTGTTGTAGAAGCCGATCCACTCGCCGATGACGCGCTGAGCTGCGAAGCCGTCGGTCAGTTCGTGCAGATAGACGGCCTCGTATTTCAGCGACCGCCACAGACGTTCGATGAAGATGTTGTCCATGCAGCGGCCACGCCCGTCCATAGAGATCGTGACTTCCGCGTCCTTGAGCACGCCGGTGAAGTCGAGGCTGGTGAACTGGCTGCCCTGATCGGTGTTGAAGATCTCGGGCTTGCCGTATCGGGCCATCGCCTCGTGCAGGGCCTCGACGCAGAACCCGGCATCCATGGTGTTCGACAACCGCCACGCCAGGACATGGCGCGTCGCCCAGTCCATGATCGCGATCAGGTAGAGGAACCCGCGTCGAACCGGGATGTAGGTGATGTCGGCGCACCAGACATGATCGGGGTGGACTACCGTCAGGTTCCGCAGCAGATAAGGATAAATCCGGTGCGCCGGGTGCGGCGTGCTGGTTCTCGGCGCCTGGAAGATCGCCTCCAGCCCCATCAGCCGCATCAGGCGCCGAACCCGGTGACGGCCGGCAGAGATGCCCTCCCGCCGCAACTGGCGCGCCATCTGCCGGCTGCCGTAAAAAGGATATTTGAGAAACAGTTCGTCGATGCGGCGCATCAGCGCCAAATTCTCCGCGCTCTCTCCCCTGGGTGCGTAATAGAAAGAGGACCGGCCGATCGAAAGAATCCGGCATTGACGGCTCAAGCTCAAGCCGGGGCGATCGGGCGCGATCATCGCTTTGCGTTCCCCCCGGCTCATCGCTTGAGCCCGCCGGCCAAAAAATCCCGTTCCACCGTCAACTGACCGATCTTGGCATGAAGATCGCGAACCTCGGTTTCGTGATCCTGCCGCTCGCGGTCCGTGCCGTTCGAAAATACTTCCGACAGCCCATCGATCGCTTGGCGCTTCCATGTGCTCACCTGGTTCGGATGCACCTTGTGCTTCGAGGCGATCTCCTGGACCGTCTTGTCGCCCCGCAACGCTTCCAACGCCACACGAGCCTTGAACTCTCCGCCAAACCGCCGTCTCGTCGTCATTGCATATCCCTCCGTTACACGGCGGAATACACCTTAGCACCCTGTCCGATTTTCCAGGACCAGCTCATCCAGGCTAACTAACTGTATTAGCCGCGGGATCGAGTGATGGCCGACAAGCTTTCCGCCGACGAACACATTCAGCTTCTCAAGCTTGCCGAACAACAATTTCGCATGGCTTGCACCGTCAGCTTCGCTGTCACGACGAATGGCCTAAGCTTGGACGTTCCGGTTGAATGGACCTTCGGCAAGCACCGCACGGCCTATCAAGAGTTCGGGCTGCGCGAGGATCAAGCGGACTATGCGGCGGCGGCTTTGGAGTTCATCTCGACGTTCGCGATAACGTCGGCGATCCGGCAAGCATTTGCCGAGTGCGTCGAAAATTCGCGCGGGCACACAAGCCCGGATGTCGTATCGGCCTACCAGATTGCGCGCATGATCCGAAACGCCTTCAGCCGCCACATGCTGCGGCCTGTGTGGTCAATCG
>SCRB01000875.1 GCA_004299545.1 Rhizobiaceae bacterium | reverse complement strand
GCTTGCACCACCGCAAGCTCGCCGCCTAACATCAACCCCAGACGAGGCCGACACTCCGCTAATTTACGCCGCGACTTGCGCCAAATGTTCTGACGACGGACACCTTCGAAGAAACCGCTTGTTACCGGTAGCCAATTCCCATGACATAGTCCTTCAGAAGCGTGTCCTCGTCTTCGACTTCCTTTAGAAGTTCCTGAAGTGCGTCATTGGCGGACAGCACGCCAAGAGGGTAGCGCTCGTCATCGATGACGGGGATGTTCTTCAGCGCGCGATCCCTCATCAACGCCCAAATTTCATCAAGTGTATCTCGTGGATGGCAGGTCACAACCTCGCGTATCATCACGGCGATTGTCCCAGTCGTGCAACTCGCTCCGCAGCAATGACTGATCTGGCCGACGACGTCACCCTTAGTGATGACCCCGGAGAGCCGACCGACGGGATCGCAGACGATGACGATGTCGGTTCCTCGATGTAGCAGTCTGGCCGCTTCGATTACCGGAGCGCTTTCCACCATCGTGGTGAGGCGCTTTCGCGCTATGGGAAGCATGCGTTCAATCAGCATCTTCGGTACCTTCTGCTCGAACCTCGTCAGACGCCGCCTGTTCCGGTAAGCCCGGTAAGGAAGACGTTCGGGGGTCGCTTTTTAATCGTTTTCAATAACGGGTCGCTAACTACCGAACGCAATCACCAGAACCGCAACGATCCCTGCGACGGCGAGCGCGGCACAAGCCAGTTTCATAGCAACAAGCGCTGCGAATTTCATGCCGGAATGGACATAGTCCTCAATTATGATCTGAAGTCCGAGCGCCGTATGATGGAAAAGGGCGATGAGGAGCAGAATCATGACGATGACGGTCGACGGCAACCGCAACCATTGAATAGTTCGAGCATAATCGGCCCCCATATGGGCGATCAGATAGGCGACCAGCCAGATCGATAACGGCACCAGGGCAATGGCCGATACGCGCTCGGCCCACCAATGTTCGGCGCCGGACCTGGCCGAGCCGCGGCCGATCGCCCGCGTCAGTGATGAGCGTGAATCCCGCCTCGCCATCACACCACCACAAACAGGCTGAAGACCCAGCTCGCAACCGTCAGGACGACGCTCGCCACCACGACCGCCCATCCGCCGATATAGATCGAGCGAAGCTCGAAGGCATGGACAGTGTCCCAAACGAGATGGCGCAGGCCGCCGCAAAGATGGAAGAACAGGGAAAATGTGAAGCCAAACAGCACGATCTGTCCGATGATCGAAGAAACCGCCGCTTTGAAAACGCCATAGGCATCGGCGCCCGAAGCAGCCGCAAGCAGCCATGCGACGAACCCGACCGCGCCGACGCTGAGCGCAACGCCGGTGATCCGGTTCGCGATCGACAGAACGGATGTGAGCTGCGGCCGATAGATCTGGATGTTCGGAGACCGTGGTCGTCCGGCTATATGCGGACCAGCCGCACCCCGATCGGTCGCCGATCCGCTCGTTCCTGATAGTTTTTTCTCCACTTGATCTATTCTCCGGGCAATGCCGAGCAGCTTCAGCTTTGCCGCTCGATCACCATCTTCTTGACTTCGGCTATCGCTTTACCGGGATTGAGCCCTTTCGGGCAGGTTCGCGTACAGTTCAGGATAGTATGACAGCGATAGAGCCGGAACG
>SCRB01000874.1 GCA_004299545.1 Rhizobiaceae bacterium | reverse complement strand
TGCAACGGCTTCCATCGCCCGCGCGATGACGATCGCGCAAGCTTGCAGTGCAGCGAGACACGAGCGCTTGTCAGTCGAGGTCCGGACGGCTCGCCGCATCCACCAGCACCAGCTCCGCGTCGTCGATGGCTTTCACCCGGATGCGATCCGTCCGGTTGATCGCGGCGCCGTCGCGTGCGTTCAGCGCGACGCCGTCCACTTCGAGCCGCCCCCGCGCGGGGACGAGGTAGCCCAGGCGGTCGTCGCCAGCGAAGTCATAATCGGTGGCTTCACCCGCCTTCAGGGCGGCGCCAAGCACGCGGGCCTTCGCACGGATCGGCAGCGCGTCATTGTCCCCCGCCATCCCGCTAGCGAGCGTGACGAACCGTCCCGACCGATCACCCTTGGGAAACGGCTTGGCGCCCCAGTGGGGTGCGCCACCTGACTGGTCCGGAATGATCCAGATCTGGAAGATGCTCGTGACACCCGGCTCGAGGTTGTACTCGGCGTGGCGCAGGCCGGTACCCGCGCTCATCACCTGCACGTCGCCAGCCACGGTGCGCCCCTTGTTACCCAGGGTATCCTGGTGGCTGATCGCGCCTTCGCGCACGTAGGTGATGATTTCCATTTCCGCGTGCGGGTGCAAAGGGAAACCGGAACCAGGCTGGATGATGTCGTCGTTCCAGACCCGCAACGCGCCCCAGTGCATGCGTTGCGGATCGTGGTAGTCGGAGAAGGAAAAGTGATGCCGGGTGTCGAGCCAGCCGTGGTTGGCTCCACCGAGAAGTTCGAAGGGACGTCGTTCGATCATGGTATGCTCCCGAAGTGTTGCAATCAACCGAGTTGGCGCGGATCGAGTACCGCTCCTTGCTGCTTTCCTTCCACGGCGGCTACGTAAGCCTTGGCTACCTCCGAGGCTGGCAGTCCTATCGCCGGGTCCATGCCGAGCTCGATCAGTGTTTCCCGGACCCATGGCGGGCTCACGACATTGATGCGAAGTCCGCGTGGCATTTCGAGCGCCGCCGCGCGCACGAAACCCTCGAGACCGGCATTGACCAGGGAAATGGAAGCGCTGCCCGGCATCGGTTCCCGGGCCAGGGATCCGGCGGTCAGGGTGATCGAGCCGCCATCGCGCAGATGATCCATCGAGACTCGGGCCAGCGAGACCTGTCCCATAAGCTTGCTGCGCAAGCCGAGCGCATAGTCGGCGTCGGCCAGTTCCGCAAAGGGTTTGAAGACCGCGTCACCGGCGCAGCAGACAACGGCATCGGGATTGCGCACCGTACCGAACATCGCCCGGATCGACGCCTGGTCCTCGAGGTCGACCCTGGCCTTGCCGTGCCGGCTTGCGTGGACGACCTCGTGTTTCTTCGCGGCCAGTGCCTTGGCAACCTCGTTGCCGATCGTGCCCGTGGCGCCGATGACGATGACTTTCATGACATGCCGTTTTCGTGTTGGCGGTCTTCAACTATACGCTCGAGAAGTTGTTACTTCCGAATCCGTCTTGGGCAACCCATGGCGTCACGAATACATCGGATCGTCGCTTGTATCCTTGCGCTCACGCGGGGCGCACGGAAGAAGACGGCGTGACCCTCGTCAAAACGTGACCTGCGCATACAGTTCTGCAGAACCTCCAACTTCCGCAGTTGACGCGCCGATGTTCCGTCAGCGTGGGTCGCGGTTTCGCGTCGGTGGAGATTTCGGCTTGACCTTGCCTTCGGCGAGCGCCTTGATCGCCTTGGCAATGCCCTCGCCGTAGGCTGGATCGGCCTTGCTGCAATGCCCGATGTGCCGGCGCACGATTTCGTCGGGCACGCCGTGCATCGAACGCGCAGTGTTTTCGAACAGCGCCTTTTTCTGTTTCGCGTTCATCAGCCGGAACAGTGCGCCGGGCTGCGAGTAGTAATCCTCGTCGACGCGATGGTTCCAGTGGTCGGCCGCACCTTCCAGCGACAGCGGCGGTTCGCGGAACTCGGGTTGCTCCTGCCATTCACCGTAGCTGTTCGGCTCGTAAGCCAGGGTGCCGCCGTGGTTGCCGTCCACGCGCATCGTGCCATCGCGATGGAAGCTGTGCACCGGGCAACGGGGTGCGTTCACCGGAATCTGGTACAGGTTGACGCCCAGCCGGTAGCGCTGCGCGTCGCCGTAGGAGAACAGCCGTGCCTGCAGCATGCGATCCGGCGAAAAACCGATGCCGGGCACGACCTGTGCGGGGTTGAATGCGCTCTGTTCGACGTCGGCGAAGAAGTTTTCGGGGTTCTTGTTGAGTTCCCACTCACCGACTTCGATCAGCGGGTAGTCGCCGTGTGGCCAGACCTTGGTGAGGTCGAACGGGTTGTACGGGACTTTCGAGGCATCCTTTTCCGGCATGATCTGCACGCACAGTTTCCACTTCGGGAAATCGCCGCGTTCGATCGCTTCATACAGATCGCGCTGATGCGATTCGCGGTCCTTGCCGATGATCGCTTCCGCTTCTGCATCGGTCAGGTTCTTGATGCCCTGCTGGCACACGTGGTGGAACTTGACCCAGAAGCGCTCGTTCTTTGCATTGATGAAACTGAAGGTGTGCGAGCCGAAACCGTGCATGTGCCGATAGCTGGACGGGATTCCGCGATCACTCATGACGATGGTGACCTGGTGCAAGGATTCAGGCAGGCTCGTCCAGAAATC
>SCRB01000873.1 GCA_004299545.1 Rhizobiaceae bacterium | reverse complement strand
CTGGAGGCGGTGCTGGGGAAAACCCTCGGAGTGCCCCTGTTTCAGGAGCAGGCGATGCGGGTGGCGATCGAGTGTGCGGGCTTCAGCGCCGGCGAGGCTGACCAGCTACGTCGGGCTATGGCCACATTCAAACATACCGGAGGCGTCTCGAAGTTCGGTCAAAAGCTGATCCAGGGCATGGTCGAAAATGGCTATGAGAGGGAATTAGCCGAGCGCACCTTCAAGCAGTTGGAGGGGTTTGGCAGCTACGGTTTCCCTGAAAGCCATGCGGCCTCATTCGCGTTGATTGCCTATGCCAGCTCCTGGATGAAATGCTGGCATCCCGACGCTTTCTGCTGCGCCTTGCTCAACGCCCAGCCGATGGGTTTTTACGCCCCGGCGCAAATCGTCCGGGATGCCCAGCAGCATGGTGTCGAGATCCGTCCGGTTTGCGTCAACGCCAGCCGGTGGGACTGCACGCTGGAGCCGCGCGACGGCGATGACGGCCGGCTCGCGGTCCGCCTCGGCTTCAGAATGGTCAAGGGTTTCGGCAATGCCGAAGCCGCTCGCCTCGTAACCTGTCGGGTCACTCAACCCTATGCCTCAGTCGACGATCTCTGGCGCCGTGCGGGCGTTCCGTCAGCTGCGCTTGTCGAGTTGGCCGAAGCCGACGCCTTCCGGCCATCGCTCGGTCTCGCCCGCCGCGAAGCGTTGTGGGCAATCAAGGCGCTGCGCGACGAGCCGTTACCGCTCTTCACCGCCGCTGCCGCGCGCGAGGCGATCATCGTGCCCGAGCAGGTCGAGCCGGTCGCCTCATTGCGACCTATGACTGCAAGGCGGGAAGTGGTCGAGGACTACAGTCATCTTAGCTTGACGCTGCGGCAGCACCCCGTCTCCTTCCTTCGCGCCGACCTGGCGCGCCGGCGCATTGTTACCTGTGCCGAGGCCGCAACCGCGCGCGACCGCCGCTGGGTCGACGTCGCCGGTTTGATCCTCGTGCGGCAAAGGCCGGGGTCGGCGAAGGGTGTCATGTTCATGACCATTAAAGACGAGACTGGTGTAGCCAATGTGGTGATCTGGGAGAAAGTGTTCGAGCGGTTCCGCCGCGTCGTTCTCGGCGCTGGCATGATCGGCATCAAGGGCCGCATCCAGCGCGAGGGGGAGGTCGTTCACGTCATCGCTCGAGAGCTGTACGACCTGTCCGCCGATCTCGCCAGCATCGGTGCGCGCGATGCAGACTTCCCGCTGCCGCATGGCAGGGGCGACGAGTTCCATCATGGTTCGCCTACTCCCGATCCGCGAGGCCTGCCGAAGGCGCGGAATCTGGGCTCCCGATACGGGCACATCGCCGAGATCAGAGTGAAGACGCGGGATTTCCGATAACTAAGCAGCTTCTCTTTGATGACGGGCCGCTTGCCGCGCCACATTGTCTCGAATTCACACCTAGTATACTGTCAACGCCTGAGCTTGGAATCGGAACGAGCCGAAATTCTTAAGTCGCCTGCCGAGTTGTTGGCGCAGCGCAATAGCGGGATGCACTTGCGATAGTGAAAATGAATCCGATCGCTCCCGGCGAGATAGAAGGTGCGAACCCTACTGATGAATAGAACGGTGGTCGTGGTGCTTGCGATAGGGACAATGTGCGCCGGAGCGCAGGGCGGCGAAACCAAGAGCCCAGCCAATCCGATGTGGCCTTCTGGATTACGGTGGGATTGCAAGACCGCGTCCAAGATTGTGTGCGAACGCGACGGCTCATGCCGGACTGATAAGGCTAATGCTCCGTTTGTGCTGAACTACGACAACAACGATGTTGAATTCCTTGACGTCAAGGTCCGGATTAAACGCCACTATCAACAGACGGTTCAGGGTAGTCCCCTGCAAAGCGAGGTCAAGGTCGAATTGGTCGACAATCGCGTGATCTGGCTGACCGCCGTCGACGCAAGCCGCACCTATTCCGACGCATGGGTAGGGGCGATAACCGAGTTGAAAGGTGGCGTCGTGCTGGTGGAATCGCAAGGCGTCTATTGTGCGCCGACGAAATAGGCGGGGTCGTCAACGATCGCTTGGCACCGGAGGCGGAACAAGATGATGCGGACACACTCTCACCATTGCTGGGCACCCTGCAGGGTAATGGCGGTGTCTGCCATATTGGAACGATACCCAGCCCGTTAACGGGCTCACTTTCGAGAGGTCCGAACCCATGATCTTATACGCTTTTTCCCTGGATTCTGAGGACGGCGAGGATCGCTGGAAGGATACCGGAATCCGTGAGCTATTTTACACGCAATTGGATGAGGTACGACGAGCCGTCCGCGATGTCCGTGCTGACCTGGCTCAGCAGGAAGACCGGCCGTCGATGGGACCTATTCGGATC
>SCRB01000872.1 GCA_004299545.1 Rhizobiaceae bacterium | reverse complement strand
TGCGCTGGTGTTCGCCTGGATGGCGACGCCACTTTACCGTGCGCAGACGCGTATTCTTATTGAAACGCGCGAATCCGTCTTTACGCGCCCCGACACGAACGACAACACGTCCAACAATCCCAATCTCGACCAGGAGGGCGTCACCAGCCAGGTCCAGGTGATCTCTTCGACGGATATATTGAAGCAGGTCGCCAGGAAGCTGCATCTTGGCGGAAAGCCGGAATTCGACAAGGCCGCGCATCTGGGTCTGTTCGACCGGCTCCTCATCATGACCGGGCTGGAGAACGATCCGCGGCGGATTCCGCCGGATGAACGTGTCCTGCAGGCGATGCGCGAGAAGCTCAACGTCTACCGCATCGAGAATTCCCGTGTGATCGTCATCGAGTTTTCCTCGCAGGACCCGAAGCTTGCCGCTGCCATCCCGAACGCGATCGCGGAGGAATATATTGCTGTCCAGAAGGATGCGAAGCTCGAATCCAACAACGACGCAACCGGCTGGCTGCAGCCGGAAATCGCGGAACTGGGCAAGAAGGTGAAGGCCGCCGAGGCGAAAGTCGCCGCTTTCCGCGCCTCGTCCGGCCTGTTCGTGGGTCAGAACAATTCAACCATCACCAGCCAGCAACTCTCGGACCTTGCCACCGAATTGTCGCGCGTCAAGGCCGAGAGGGCGGATGCGGAAGCCAAGGCGTTGAGCGTCAAGGCCGCGCTCGACGGACATTCCTCCCTCGATGCGGTTCCCGACGTGCTCGCATCCGGGTTGATACAACGCCTGAGAGAGCGGCAGGTGCAGTTGCGCTCGCAGATCGCCGATCTGTCCACGACGCTTCTTCCGAGCCATCCCCGGATGCAATCGCTCCAGGCGCAGCTTTCCGACCTCGATGTCCAGATCAAGAACGAGGCGAAGAAGATATTGCAGGGGTTGCAGAACCAGGCGCAGACCGCCAAGCTGCGCGAAGGCCAGCTCACGGCCGACCTCAATCGTGCGAAGGCCGCCGCGGCCGGCGCCGGCGAACAGCAGGTGGAGCTCAATGCGCTGCAGCGCGAAGCAACGGCCGAGCGGGACCTGCTCGAATCATATCTGACACGCTACCGGCAGGCGTCCTCGCGCGGGAGCCACGATTATCTGCCCGTCGATGCGCGCATCTTCTCGCGTGCCACCGTCCCGGCCGAAGCCTATTTCCCCAAGCGGGTTCCGATCGTCGGCGCGGCTTTCCTCGCGTCGCTTCTCGTCATGGCGGTGATAACGCTCTTGCGTGAGCTGTTCAGCGGCCGCGCCATGCGGCCCGCCGCAGGCGCCGGGATCGAGCCGGTGCACCAGGTGGTGATGCCGGCTGCCCGGCCTGTGCCGGCCGCGAGTGTTGTTGCGCAAGGAAGGGATGATATGGAAACGGAAAACAAGGACAGCGGAGAATTGTCGATATCGGATGCTGCGGCAAGGCTGGTCGAAAGCGGATCCTCGCGCGCCCTCTTCCTTTCGCCGGAAGGGGACGCCGGTGCCGCCACTTCGATTCTCGTGGCGCGTGAAATTGCGGATGCGGGGATCAGGGTGCTTTTGCTCGACCTGACCGAGACGGGGGCCGTTTCGCATGCGACGCTTGAGAGCGGGGCCTATGCCGGCATCACTAACCTGTTGTCGTCGGAGGCGCAGTTCACCGATGTCATTCACGCCGATCTCTATTCGGATTGCCATGTCATGCCGGTGGGCACGGCCGATCCGGAGCGCGCCATGCGCGCGGCGGACCGCCTGCCGATCATCCTCAACTCGCTGACGACCGCCTATGACATCGTCGTCGTGGAGTGCGGGGCCGCCGAACCAGAGAGCATTCGGCGTATCGTTTCCGACGATTCGATGGTGCTCGTCAGCGTGATCGAGCCGGTGGACGGCAATGTGGCGGAAACGACCGCCGGGCTCGAAGCCTACGGCTACCGGGATTTCCTGGTTGTGACGCCTACCGGTTACGAGCCGTCCTATCCCCCTCGATCGGGACGGTCGGCGGCTTGAATCTAGAGCACTTCTCGCTTTCCCTGAATCGCAGAAGTGCTCTATTTCTTTATTTTTACGCAATTCCGGACGCAAAACCGCACCGCACTTTTTCTGGAATTGCTCTAGGAGGCCGGTTTGGCGGCAAGCGCGCCTCTCACGCGCCTTGCCCATTGCGCGGCGAGACGGTTGTTCTTGACGAGGCGCTTGGCACGACCGGTGGCGGCCCATGCCGCCGATGCGGCACGACCCTTCAGCGTCAGGGGGACGAGGACGTCGAACTGCC
>SCRB01000871.1 GCA_004299545.1 Rhizobiaceae bacterium | reverse complement strand
GGCGCGCAGGCTCAGGACCAATCGGCGAGGGGATCGAACTGGTATTCCGGAAACTGGTCGTTGACGATCGGCGCCGCCGGCATGATGGGGCCGAATTTCGAAGGCTCGCAGAAATACATACTGAGCGCCGTGCCGCTTGTTTCGTTCGGCCGGCAGGGAACGGTGACGCGCTTTTCCTCGCGTAACGACAACATTTCCTTCGGCTTGATCGATACCGGCGATTTCCGTGCCGGATTGGTCGGCAAACTCCTGATGCCGCGTGATTCTCACGACTATCGCGGCCTGACGGGACTGCGCGACGTAAAATGGGGTGCCGAGGCGGGGCTTTTCGCCGAGTTCTATCCGACCGACTGGTTGCGCGTGCGCGGCGAGGTCCGGCGCGGCATCGTCACCCATGACGGCTATGTCGGCGATCTCGCCGTCGACGCCTTCACCGACGTCACGCCGCGCATCCGCATTTCCGGCGGCCCGCGCCTGTCGGCGGCATCGTCGGATTATTTCAAGGCCTATTACGGCGTCAGCGACACGGAATCCCTCACGAGCGGCCTTTCGCCTTATTCTCCGGGAAGCGGCTTCAAGTCGGTCGGCGTCGGTGGCGCCGTCACCTGGAAGACGACGGACAAGGTGACGACGAGCCTGTTCGGCGAATATGACCGCCTGCTCGGCCCGGCGGCGGATTCCAGTCTTGTGAAGGAACACGGCTCGGCCAACCAGTTCCTGGTCGGTGTCTCCGCCACCTATCGCTTCGATTTCACGCTCCAATGAGCGCAAGCGAAAGAGCTTTATTCCGCGCGCCCCCTCGTTTAAAGAGCGCTGCATGAACACGCGCGCCCTGACTTTCGCGACTGTCATACGAATTACGAGCCCGGCCGTCCGGGCGGCATGAGGCCGCCGGAAGGTCCGGGGACTTTGGCGCTCCCACGCGCCGAAAACATGCTCAAGAAAAAGACAGACAGCCGCGCCACGGTTGCCGGCGACATGATGGCAAGAGCCTCACGACATGAACGATACATCTGAAAAGATCGATTACTCCAAGACACTTTACCTGCCGAAGACCGATTTTCCGATGCGCGCCGGCCTGCCGGAGAAGGAGCCGCAACTGGTCGCCCGCTGGCAGGAACTCGACCTTTATAAAAAGCTGCGCCATGACGCCGCCGGGCGGCCGAAATATGTGCTGCATGACGGTCCGCCCTACGCCAACGGCAACATCCATATCGGCCACGCGCTGAACAAGATCCTGAAGGACGTCATCACCCGGTCTTTCCAGATGCGCGGCTACGACTCGAACTATGTGCCCGGCTGGGATTGTCACGGCCTGCCGATCGAATGGAAGATCGAGGAAAAGTATCGCGCCGCCGGCAAGAACAAGGACGAGGTGCCGGTCAACGAGTTCCGTCAGGAATGCCGCGAATTCGCCGCGCACTGGATCGGCGTGCAGGGCGCGGAGTTCCAGCGGCTGGGCGTCATCGGCGACTTCAAGAACCCCTATACGACGATGGCTTTCCACGCCGAGGCGCGCATCGCCGGCGAACTGCTGAAATTCGCCATGTCCGGCCAGCTTTATCGCGGCTCCAAGCCGGTGATGTGGAGCGTAGTCGAGCGCACGGCGCTGGCCGAAGCCGAGGTAGAGTATCAGGACTACGAGAGCGACACGATCTACGTGAAGTTTCCGGTGGCGGTCGGCCCGAGCAACCTTTCGGACGCTCATGTCGTCATCTGGACGACGACGCCGTGGACCATCCCCGGCAACCGCGCGGTCAATTTTTCGCCGCGCATCAACTACGGGCTCTACGAGGTCACGGCCGCCGAAAACGCCTTCGGTCCGCAGCTCGGCGAAAAGCTAATCTTCGCCGAGGCGCTGGTCGAAGATTCGTCGGCCAAGGCCAAAGTGATGATGAATCGCCTTCGCAGCGTTTCAGCGGAAGAGCTTGGAAGCCTTACGCTTTCCCACCCACTCAAGGGTCTCGGCGGCGGCTACGAATTCCCCGTGCCGATGCTTGCCGGCGACCATGTCACCGACGACGCCGGCACTGGTTTCGTGCACACCGCTCCTGGTCATGGCCGCGAGGACTTTGATGCCTGGATGGACAGCGCTCCCCTGCTAAGGGAGCGCGGCATCGAAACCGCGATC
>SCRB01000870.1 GCA_004299545.1 Rhizobiaceae bacterium | reverse complement strand
GTACCACCCCGGCCGATCTCACCATGGAAACGCCGGAATTTTCGGGACTCGATGGATTCTTCGCCGCCTGTTTCCGCAAAGTCGGCTGAAAGACGATCGCACTTTATCCCCAGCCTGCATTTCCTGCTTCGCACAAGATTTTGAATCATCTAGACTCTTGTGCTCAAAGGAACGGGGCGTTCGGAATATTGTGCGGCCGCGCGGTCGGATGAAGGTAGGTCTGCGCCTTTTTCGATCGCGTCAGGAGGTGCGGCTTTTGCCGGTTGAAAGGGGACATGCGCCGCATCTTTGGGTGCTTCTGGGGCGCGAATTGTGGCGGCGGCTGCGTCGCCGGTTGCGAACCGGACCTGTCTATCGATGGCGTTATTCGGGGCGCACGCCCGAGCGCGTGCTGATAGCGCCCCCCGACCTCAGGCTTGCCGATCCGCAAATCGCGACGGAAATCTATCATGGACGCTTCCCCTTTGCCGGCCATGTCGTCGAGTCGTCGGGGCGCTCGCCATTCTCGATGAACGTCTCGAGCCGTGCCTGGGTGGAGACCCTCCATGGCTTCGGCTGGTTGCGCCATATGCAGGCGGCGGGAACGGAGCTTGCCGCCGCCAATGCGCGGGCGCTGGTCTCCGACTGGATCAGCGTTCATGGCAGCCGGATTTCAGGGCCGGCTTGGGAGCCGTCCGTCACCGCCCGGCGCATCATCTCCTGGCTGCAGCATTCGTCGATCGTGCTGCAGGGAGCGGAATTGCCTTTCTACCGCTCCTTTCTGAAGCTTCTGGCGGTGCAGATCCGCTACCTGCGCACCATGGCGCCCGAAACGAACGAAGGAGAGGAGCGGCTTCGCGCACGGATCGCGCTTGCCTTCGCCGCGCTGTCATTGCCTGCTCCACCTTCCGCCCTGCGCGCGGCAACGCGCAACCTCGCCCTCGAACTCGACCGCCAGATCCTCCCCGACGGCGGTCATATATCGCGCAATCCCGCGCAGCTGCTTGAACTTCTGGCCGACCTTCTGCCGCTCAGGGAAACCTACGCCAATCAGGCCGAGGCACCGCCGAACGAGCTTATCGGCGCCATCGAGCGGATGCTGCCGGCGCTGCGTTTCTTCCGGCATCGCGAAGGGAGCCTTGCGCGCTTTAATGGTGCCGGCCTTACGCCCCACGACCGGGTCGCCGCCATTCTCCATCATGACGATACCGGAGGTGCGCCACTCCTCCACGCGCCGCATTCCGGCTATGAGCGGCTGTCTGCCGGCGCCACGACGGTGATCGCCGACACGGGCCTGCCACCGCCGTGGGAGGTTTCACGCAACGCCCATGCCGGCTGCCTGTCCTTCGAGATGTCATCGGGACGCCACCAATTCGTGGTCAATGCTGGCGTCGACGATTTCGGCCCAGAGGAATTCCGCCCGCTGGCACGCGCGACGGCGGCGCATTCGACCGCGACGATCAACGATGCGTCGTCGTGCCGATTCGAGTTCTCGCCCCGCCTGCAGGCTTTGCTCGGGACGCCGCTGATCAGCGGCCCGCGGCACGTGAACGCGGTGCGCAACGATCGCGGGAACCAGCAGGGCTTCATTGCCAGCCATGACGGTTATCTCCCCCGCTTCGGTCTCTATCACGAGCGCGAACTCGCCCTGTCGGCGGACGGCAACGTTCTTGACGGAGCCGACCGCTTCCTCCAGCCCGAGGGCGGACAGCGGCGGTTCGGCGGGCACGGCGATCTCGTCACCGTCCGGTTTCACCTTCATCCCGATATCGATCTTTACCGGGACGCGGAGAACCGGCTGATGCTGAAGCCGCCGTCGGGTGAGGCGTGGCTGTTCGATTGCCCGGCACTTGAAGCGAACGTGGAAGAGACGCTGTTCTTCGCCGGCCTCGCGGGCGCTACCCGCAGCCGCCAGATCGTGCTGGCCTGCCACGCGGCGGAGATGCCTGAAATCCGCTGGCGCTTCACGCGTCTCAGGTGAACCGAATGTTCTGTTGATTCCCGCTGCCCCTGTGTTAGGTGCGGGCTCTCGCCCTTTCGTCAGGAGACTGCGCGATGGCTGTTGCTTCGAAAAATATTCCCGCTCCCGATCTTCTGCCTGTTCGCAGAGCGCTTCTTTCCGTTTCGGACAAGACAGGCCTGGCCGATCTGGCCCGCACGCTTTCGGATGCCGGCGTCGAACTGATCTCGACGGGCGGCACGGCGAAAGCGATTGCGGAGGCCGGAATAAAGGTTCGCGACGTGTCGAGCCTCACCGGCTTTCCCGAGATCATGGACGGGCGGGTGAAGACGCTTCATCCTTCGGTGCATGGCGGACTGCTCGCCATCCGCGACGATCCGGAACACGCCGAAGCCATGGCTGCTCACGGAATTGCGGGGATCGACCTCCTCGTGGTGAACCTCTATCCGTTCGAGCAGATGCGGTTTTCCGGGGGCGCCTATCCCGAGATCGTGGAGAACATCGACATAGGGGGGCCGGCCATGATCCGCGCCGCCGCCAAGAACCATGCCTATGTGGCCGTCGTCACCGACCCTTCGGACTACGCCCCCCTCCTGAATGCGTTTCAGGTGAATATGGGCAGCCTCTCCTTCGAGTTCCGGCAGCGGCTCGCGGCGAAAGCGTTTGCGCGCACCGCCGCCTATGACGCCGCGATTTCGGACTGGTTCGCCGAAATCCTGGCCATCGAGCACCCGACATGGCGGGCATTCGGCGGCAGGCTCGAAACCGTGATGCGTTATGGCGAAAACCCGCACCAGTCGGCCGGCTTCTATCTGACGGGCGAAAGGCGGCCCGGCGTAGCCACCGCGCGCCAGGTCCAGGGCAAGCAGCTTTCCTACAACAATGTCAACGACACCGACGCAGCCTTCGAGCTCGTCGGCGAGTTCGGCGCGACAAAAAGCGCGGCGGTTGCGATCATCAAGCATGCCAACCCGTGTGGCGTCGCCGAGGGCGGCACCCTGAAAGACGCCTATCTGAAAGCGCTCCGCTGTGATCCCGTCTCCGCTTTCGGCGGGATCGTCGCCGTCAACCGCACGCTCGACGCGACGGCCGCTGCCGAGATCGTCAAGATGTTCACGGAGGTCATCATCGCGCCGGACGCGACCGAAGAGGCCCAGGCGATCATCGCATCAAAGAAGAACTTGCGGCTTCTCCTCGCAGGCGGCCTGCCCGATCCCCGCGCCGCCGGTGTAACCGCGAAGACCGTCGCGGGTGGGTGGCTCGTTCAGTCGCGGGACAACGCCGTTGTCGACGGCCTCGACCTCAAAACCGTCACGAAGCGCGCTCCGACGGCAGCCGAACTTGCCGATCTCCGCTTCGCCTTCCGGGTCGCCAAGCATGTCCGGTCGAACGCGATCGTTTATGCGAAGGACCGGGCCACGGTCGGTATCGGCGCCGGCCAGATGAGCCGCGTCGATTCCGCGCGCATCGCGGCGATAAAAGCAGGGGAGGCGGCCCGTAGCGCCGGCCTTGCCGACACGCTGGCGAAGGGTAGCGTGGTTGCGTCGGATGCCTTCTTTCCATTCCCCGATGGGCTCCTGCAGGCGATCGACGCGGGTGCCACCGCCGTCATCCAGCCGGGTGGTTCGGTCAATGACGCCGATGTCGTTGCCGCCGCCGACGAGCATGGCGTCGCCATGGTCTTCACTGGAATCCGTCATTTCAGGCACTGAACCGCAGGAAGCTTGGTGATCCCGGCGCGATTCGAACGCGCGACCCTCAGATTAGGAATCTGATGCTCTATCCTGCTGAGCTACGGGACCACGGCCCACCTCATAACTGTTCCGCGGCCTTTCGCCAACCGCTTTGACGGTTCATGCGGGCGCCAGCGCCGTCTCCGCCACCTTGACCCAATAGCTGACGCCGAGCGGAATGGCCTCGTCGTTGAAATCATAGGCGGGGTGGTGGAGATTGGCACTGTCGCCATTGCCGAGGAAGATGAATGCGCCCGGACGCGATTCGAGCATGTAGGAAAAGTCCTCGCCTCCCATGAGCGGAGCGACCGCTTCGTCCACATTGCGCGCGCCGGCAACCTCCCTGGCCGCGTTCGCCGCGAATGCGGCTTGCTCGGCATCGTTGACGGTAACGGGATAATTCGGATCCCAGTCGAATTCGACGGCAACGCCGAACGTCGTGCCGATGCCGGCGCAGATCGCCCGGATGCGTTCCTCCGCCTTTGCCGCCACCTCCTTGTCGAGCGTCCGCACTGTGCCGGCGAGCGCCACCTCCTCTGGAATGACATTGTATGCGTCGCCCGCATGGAATTTCGTCACCGACACGACGACGGATTTGATCGGGTCCACGCTGCGCGAGGCGATCGTCTGCAACGCAAGGACAAGCTGGCTCGCCACCACGATCGGATCGATGCCCTGGTGCGGCATGGCCGCGTGCGCGCCCTTGCCCTTGACCTTGATGTCGAATTCCGATGTCGCAGCCATGATCGGGCCGGGCCTGATGGCGAACTCGCCAAGCGGAATCCCCGGCATGTTGTGCATGCCGAAGACCTTGGCGATGCCGAAGCGCTCCATCATGCCTTCCTTGACCATCTCGTTGCCGCCGCCGCCGCCCTCCTCTGCCGGCTGGAAGATTACGGCGACCTGGCCTTTGAAATTGCGCGTCTCGGCGAGATATTTCGCGGCTCCGAGCAGCATGGCGGTATGCCCGTCATGGCCGCAGGCGTGCATTTTGTTGGCCACCGTCGAGGCGTAGGGTTTGCCGGTGATCTCATTGATCGGCAGCGCATCCATGTCGGCGCGCAGGCCGACCGTGTCGCCACTCCCCAGCCTGCCCTTGATGACGCCGACGACGCCGGTCTTGCCGATCCCCGGCACGATTTCGTCGACGCCGAACTCCTTCAGTTTTCCCTCGACGAAGGCGGCCGTCTGGACCACGTCGAACCCGAGTTCGGGGTTGGAATGGAGATGCCGGCGCCAACCGGCGATTTCATGCTGCATCTCGGCGGCGCGGTTCAATATCGGCATGGTCGAAGCTTCCTCGCTGGTCGCAATGAGTTGTTCTGAACGGCTGCGGGGCGTAACGGTCGCGGCCTGCGGTGTCGAACCGCCTGATCGATGGAACCCCATCGGCCGTCGCGCTTCTCCCCGCATCTCTTTGCCGTTACCGGCGCCATTTCGATCACATTAACGGTTCCTGACCCTGGACTTTGCCATCTTGGCGACACATGCGCTAGATAGCAGGGACCGGGCCGTCGGGAACGCCCGATCCGTTTCCGGCGCCAGTCATGCCCGGATTTTAGAGAGCATCGGGGAACAAGGGCAAGAGGCAACCGGATTGATTATGCAGGGACGGCGCTTCCTCGGCGCGATATTCCTTCTGTTTTCGCTGATGGTGCCGGCGGCTCACGCCGACGAGCCTTATATGCTTTTCGACATCAACGACGGCAAAATTCTGCTTCAGAACGACGCTTTCTCGCGCTGGTATCCCGCTTCCCTGACCAAATTGATGACGACCTATGTGACGTTCAAGGCCTTGCAGAAGGGCGAGGTGACGCTCCTGTCTCCCGTCCGGATCACGAAGAATGCGTCGCGCCAGCCTCCCTCGAAGATCGGGCTGAAGCCCGGCACCGTCCTGACCCTCGACGCGGCGCTCAAGCTGATGCTCGTCAAATCCGCCAACGACATCGCCATGGCCGTCGGGGAAAATGTCGGCGGTTCGGAAGAGGCTTTCGTCGAGCGGATGAATGCCGAAGCCCGCCGGCTCGGCATGACGGGCACCCATTTCACCAATCCGAACGGCCTGTTCGATCCGGAAAATTACACGACCGCCCACGACCTTGCGATTCTCGTCTCCGCCCTTCGCCGCGAATTCCCGCAATACGAGAATTATTTCAGGATCGAGGCGGTCGGCCTGGGCAAGAAGGTCATCCCCAACATCAACGTCCTGATCGGCCGTTTCGACGGTGCCGACGGCATGAAGACAGGTTTCATCTGCGCCGGCGGCTTCAATTTCATCGGCACCGCCACGCGAAACGGCAAGACGCTTGGCGCGATCGTGCTCGGCGCGTTCTCGCTCGCCGACCGCGCGGAGAAGGCCGCTGCCCTGCTTCATCGCGGTTTCGGCATGGATGAAAACAGCGCCATGCCGACCATCACTTCCCTGCAGCCATACGGGCCGGGGCAGGACCAGGCGACGGATATGAGCGATGCCGTCTGCTCGAAGGAAGCGCGAAAGGAACGCGCCTCGGAACTCGGGGAAAACGGCAAGCCGGTCCTCAAGTCGGCCTTCATCCACAAAATGGACCACGACCCCCAGGTGATCATGGTCAGCCTCGGCGGCGCCACCGGACCTGGCGGCCTGCCGCCGGAGCCGGTCTTTGCCGATGTCCCTATCCCGACACCACGGCCCGATTATGTTCCGCCTCGGAAAACGACGGCACGAACGCAATCGGCCGCCGTGCAATAGGCTGGAAACGATGGAACCGATCGCCGCCACCATTCTCACCGGCTTTCTCGGTTCGGGAAAGACGACGCTCCTGAACCGCCTGCTGAAGGAACCGGCCCTGGCTCATACGGCCGTCATCATCAATGAGTTCGGCGAGGTTTCGATCGACCACCTTCTTGTCGAGCGTTCGACCGGCGGCGTGATCGAACTTTCCGACGGGTGCCTCTGCTGTACCGTGAGAGGCGATCTGATCGACACGCTGGCCGGGCTCGTTGACAGGGTCCAGACTGGCCGCATCGCCCCGCTCAAGCGCGTGGTGATCGAGACAAGCGGCCTTGCCGACCCGGTGCCGGTGCTCCAGTCGCTGATGGCGCATCCGGCGCTTGTCCAGTCTTTCCGCCTCGACGGCGTGATCGCCATGGTCGATGCGGTCAACGGAGCGGCCATCCTCGACCGCCACGAGGAAGCGGTGCGGCAGGTTGCGGTCGCCGACCGCATCGTCCTGACCAAGACGGACCTGGCTGAGGGATGGGAAGGCCTAAGCCTCCTGAGGGAAAGAATTGCGAGGCTCAACCCGACCGCGCCGATCATCGAAAGCGCCGGCGAGGCCGTCGGCCCTTCCAAGCTTTTCGATTGCGGCCTTTACGACCCTGACAGGAAGATCGCCGATGTCGGGCGGTGGCTGCGGGAGGAGGCGGCGCACGATCACGCCCATCGCCACGATCCGCATCACGACCACGCCGCGCACCGGCACGACGAGC
>SCRB01000869.1 GCA_004299545.1 Rhizobiaceae bacterium | reverse complement strand
GGGCTTCATGCACGACACGCTGAGCTATATGGCGCGTGAGCCCGTGCATCGGAAATTCCATCACGACGAGATCACCTTCGGGCTGCTTTATGCCTTCAGCGAGAATTTCGTCCTGCCGCTCAGCCATGACGAGGTGGTGCACGGCAAGGGCACGCTGATCGCCAAGATGGCGGGCGATAGCTGGCAGAAGTTCGCCAGCCTGCGCGCTTATTACGCCTTCATGTGGGGCTATCCCGGCAAGAAGCTGCTGTTCATGGGGCAGGAATTCGCGCAATGGGCCGAGTGGAACGAGGCGCGCACGCTCGACTGGAATCTGCTCGATTATCCAACGCATGAGGGTGTGCGCCGCCTGCTGCGCGATCTGAACCGGGCCTATCGCGACACGCCGGCACTTTATGCCCGCGATTGCGAGCCGGAGGGTTTTTCCTGGCTGATCGTTGATGATCATCAGAATTCGGTTTTCGCCTGGCTGCGGCAGGCGCCCGACGCCACGCCTGTCGCCGTCATATCGAATTTCACGCCGGTCCCCCGGCATGATTATCGCGTTCCCTTGCCGAAAGAGGGGCGTTGGCGTGAAATCGTCAACACGGACGCCAGTGACTATGGCGGCAGCGGCATGGGGAACGGAGGCGCTGTCGAAGCCGTTCGGGAAGGGGAGGGCATCGGCGCGAAAATGGTGCTGCCGCCGCTCACGACGCTTTTCCTGCAATATGATCCCGCCGGGAAGGTTTGAGGCGAGCCGGCTGCGGGTGAGGGAGGTATGAAATGACTTACGCGAAAAGGACCCAGCCACTGGCGCGCGACGCCATGGCCTATGTTCTGGCGGGAGGGCGCGGCAGCCGGCTTTGCGAACTGACGGCGCGCCGGGCGAAACCGGCCGTCTATTTCGGCGGCAAGACACGCATCATCGACTTCGCGCTCTCCAATGCCCTCAATTCGGGCATCCGCCGCATCGGCGTCGCCACACAATACAAGGCGCATTCGCTGATCCGCCATTTGCAGCGTGGCTGGAACTTCTTCCGGCCCGAGCGAAACGAAAGCTTCGACATCCTGCCGGCGAGCCAGAGGGTTTCCGAGACGCAATGGTACGAGGGCACCGCCGACGCCGTTTACCAGAACATCGACATCATCCAGGACTATGGCGTGGACTATATGGTGATCCTGGCGGGCGATCACGTCTTCAAGATGGACCTCGAGATCATGCTGCGCCAGCATGTCGATTCGGGCGCCGACGTCACGGTAGGGTGCCTCGAAGTGCCGCGAACCGACGCCACGGGCTTCGGCGTCATGCACGTCGACCAGAACGACAACATCATCGCCTTCGTCGAGAAGCCGGCCGATCCGCCGGGTATCCCCGACAAGCCGGATTTCGCTCTCGCCTCCATGGGCATCTATGTTTTCCGCACGAAATTCCTGATGGAGGAGTTGCGCCGCGATGCGGCCAGTCCCGAGTCCAACCACGATTTCGGCAAGGACATCATTCCCTATATCGTCGCCAACGGCAAAGCCGTCGCCCATCGCTTCGCCAAGTCCTGCGTCCGTTCGAGCTTCGAGCGCGAGGCGTACTGGCGCGATGTCGGGACGGTCGATGCCTATTGGGAAGCCAATATCGACCTGACGGATGTCACGCCGGAACTCGACATCTACGACCGGGACTGGCCGATCTGGACCTATGCCGAGATCAAGCCGCCGGCCAAATTCGTCCACGACGAGGAGGGGCGCCGGGGCAGCGCCGTTTCCTCCCTCGTCTCCGGTGACTGCATCGTCTCCGGCGCTGCGCTGAGACGCAGCCTCATCTTCACTGGCGCGCGCATCAATTCCTTCTCCTCGCTTGACGAAGCCGTCGTTCTGCCGGACTGCTTCATCGGCCGCAACGCGAGGCTGAGCCGCGTCGTCATCGATCGCGGGGTGCATGTACCGGAAGGGCTTGTCGTCGGCGAGGATGCCGAACTCGACGCCAGGCGCTTTCGCCGAACCGTCAAGGGCGTTTGCCTCATCACCCAGGAAATGATCGACAAGTTATAGAATGACGTAAATGGATTCCGTGGTTCCCGCATTCGCTGTTGCGAAGCAGCATGGCCGGCTCAACGATGAGGCCGGCGCATGAAGGTTCTCTCCGTCGCTTCGGAGGTTTTCCCGCTCGTCAAGACGGGAGGCCTCGCCGATGTCGCCGCCGCACTGCCTCCGGCGCTTGCGGGGCATGGCGTCGAGACGGTGACGATCCTGCCGGCCTATCCGGGCCTTCTGCCCCAATTGAAAGGGAAGAAGGCGGTTCACGGATATAAGGCACTTTTCGGCGGCCCCGCCTCGATCGTCCGCGGGCGGGCTTTCGGCCTGGACCTGATGCTGCTCGACGCGCCGCACCTGTTCGACCGCGTCGGTGGTCCCTATGCGGAATTGGCGGGGCCGGATTGGCCCGACAACTGGCGCCGCTTCGCCGCCCTCGGCAGGGCCGCGGCGGATATGGCGCGCGGCGCCGTCAAGAACTGGAAACCCGATCTCCTGCACGCTCATGACTGGCAGGCGGCCATGGCCGCCGCCTATGTGCGCTATGACGGCACGGCCTGTCCCTCCGTGATGACGGTCCATAATCTGGCCTTTCAAGGCCGGTTTCCGGCTTCGATCTTCGCTGAACTCGGCCTTCCGGCCGCCGCTTTTTCCATCGACGGCGTCGAATATTATGGTGGCGTCGGCTTCCTCAAGGCCGGTCTGCAAGCGGCAAGCGCGCTGACGACAGTCAGCCCGACCTATGCGCGGGAAATCCGTACGCCGGATTTCGGCATGGGCCTCGACGGGCTTTTGAACACGCGTTCCGCGGCGCTGCACGGCATCGTCAACGGCATCGACGTCGACATCTGGAACCCCGGCAAGGACGGGCATCTCGTCCGGACCTATGACGGGCGGACACTGGAAAAGCGTAGCGCCAACAAGCGGGCGGTCGAAAAGCGCTTCAGCCTCGATTCCGACGACGGCCCGATCCTGGCCGTGGTCAGCCGCCTGACATGGCAGAAGGGCATGGACCTTCTTGCCGCATCGTTCGACACCATCATTGCTTCCGGCGCGCGGATTGCCATCCTCGGCACCGGCGATGCCGGGCTTGAAAGCGCGCTTCATGCCGGCGCGGCGCGGCATCCTGGCCGCGCTGGCGTCATCGTCGGCTATGACGAGAGCCTGTCGCATCTGATGCAGGGCGGCGCGGACGCGATCCTCGTCCCCTCGCGTTTCGAGCCTTGCGGCCTGACCCAGCTTTACGGCCTTCGCTATGGCTGCGTGCCGATCGTGGCGCGCACCGGAGGCCTCGCCGATACCGTCATCGACGCGAATGAGGCGGCGCTCTCGGCCGGTGTCGCCACGGGCTTCCAGTTCG
>SCRB01000082.1 GCA_004299545.1 Rhizobiaceae bacterium | reverse complement strand
GCACTGACGGTGCGCTACAGCTGGGAAAAGCCCAATCCGAATTTCCTGCCCTCCCTTGCCGGTGCAAGCCCGAACTACATCTTCATGCCGGCGCATTACCTGAAGCAGTTCAACAAGCGCTATGCCGATCCTGATAAATTGAAGGAAATGGTCGCCGCCGCGAAGGCGCGCAACTGGGCCGCCCTGCATACGGTCAAGGCCCGGCAATACAAGGCGGAAAACCCTGATCTGCCGACGCTCGAACCCTGGCGCAACACGATCGCGCCGCCCGCGGAGCGTTTCATCTTCACGCGCAATCCCTATTTCCATCGCATCGACAAGAGCGGGCGGCAACTGCCCTATATCGACACCATTTTTGTGGACATCAGCTCCGCCGACATCATTCCCGCCAAGACCGGTGCCGGGGAAAGCGATCTTCAGGCGCGCTACCTTCGCTTCGATAATTACACTTTCCTGAAACAGGCCGAGAAGGGCCACTCGATCGGGATCGATCTGTGGCGGGAAGGGACCGGCTCGCAGGTTGCCTTCCTTCCCAATCTCAACGTCAACGATACCGTCTGGCGCAAGGTCCTGCGCGATGTGCGCTTCCGCCGCGCGCTCTCGCTTGCCATCTACCGCCACGAACTCAACCAGCAATTCTATTTCGGCCTTGCGCATGAAGCAGCCAATACGGTGCTCGACAGTTCGCCGCTTTACAAGAAGAGCTATGACGAGGCCTGGTCGGCCTATGATCCCGACAAGGCCAATGCGCTTCTCGACGAAATGGGGTTGAGGCGCGCCGCTGACGGCATGCGCCGCCTTCCCGACGGCAGGCTTGCAGAAATCATCGTCGAGCTTCGATCCAACAGCCAGGAAGAAGAGGACGTGATGGAACTCGTGCGCGACTACTGGCACGAGATCGGTTTGAAGGCCTATCCGCGCACGCTCCAGCTCGACGTCCTTCGCCGCCGCTTCCTTGCCGGCAGCACGCTGATTTCGATGTGGTCGGGCCTGACGGTGGGGGACGCGACGGCGGACATGCCTCCGGAGGAACTGGCGCCGGTTTCCTCCTCCCAGGGCAACTGGCCGAAATGGGGCGAATATACAGAGACAGGCGGCAAGGCGGGCGAGCCGGTCGACCTGCCCGAGGCGGAGCGGCTACTCGACCTCTACAACGCCTGGAGGGTTTCCGAAACGACCGACCAGCGTCGCAAGATATGGACGCAGATGCTGCAGATATTCACCGATCAGGTGTTCACGATCGGAACGGTCAACGGCGTTTTCCAGCCGGTCGTCTATAACAGAAAGCTCCGCAACCTGCCTGAGAAGGGCATCTATTCCTTCTCGCCTGGCGCCTATTTCGGCATCTATATGATCGATACCCTCTGGTACGATAACGGAAAGGGCGTGAAGTGATCCGCTATATCGCCTTCCGGCTGCTTGCCGCCGTACCGACCCTTGTCCTGATCAGCGCGCTGGTGTTCTTCATCATCCAGCTGCCGCCCGGCAATTATTTCGACACCTATGTCGCCGAGTTGCAGGCGCAGGGTGAAACCGTCGATCCCAACAAGATCGCCTATCTCAAGCACGAATACGGTTTCGACAAGCCGGTGGTCGAGCAATATGCCATCTGGGTATGGGACATGCTGCACGGCGATTTCGGCTATTCCTTCGAATATGAGATGCCTGTCACCCAGGTCGTCGGCAGCCGGCTTTACATGACCATCCTCGTGTCGATGGTGACGATTATCTTCACTTGGCTGATCGCCTTCCCGATCGGCATCTATTCCGCGACGCATCAATATTCCTGGGGCGACTACGGCCTGACTTTTCTCGGCCTGCTCGGGCTGGCGATCCCCAATTTCCTGCTGGCGCTCGTCCTCATGTATCTCGCCAACATCTGGTTCGGTACGTCGATCGGCCATCTGATGGACGCGAAATATCTCGACCAGCCGATGAGCTGGGATAAGTTCAAGTCCATTGCCGAACACATGGTCATTCCTGTGGTCGTCATCGGCACGTCCGGGACGGCAGGCATGATCCGCCGCCTGCGCGCCAATCTGCTCGACGAGTTGCAGAAGCAATATGTCGTGACGGCGCGCGCCAAGGGCGT
>SCRB01000868.1 GCA_004299545.1 Rhizobiaceae bacterium | reverse complement strand
CCAATCTGCCGGTCCACCGCCGGCAGATTGGACGCTCTGGATCAAAAAAGAACCCGGCTTCCGCCGGCTTTCACGCGTGGTCGACGGCGCGTTTCAGCGCTGGTTCTGTTGACTGTCACCATTGCGGATGGCGGTCGAGGACAGCGAGGAGCGTGGGCCGTGGATGAAGGTCCATGCCGGCGCCTTCATGCGCGCGAGCAGGGAGGCGTCCCTTTCGTCGACGCGGGCATGGTCGAAGGTCTTGGCCATGACGGAAGACAGGAAGGAAAGCGTCGCTCCGGGCCGGTCCACCACCGCGATCGGGAAGGTGAGCGCGATCTCGCGCCAGCGCTGCCAGCGATGAAAGTCGCGCAGGCTGTCGGCGCCCATGATCCAGACGAAATCGACGCCCGGATTGCGGCTTTTCACCAGCGCCAGCGTGTCGGCCGTGTAGCGGATATGGTGTGCCGCCTCGAATGCCGTCACCCGCACCCGCCAGTCGGCGTTCATCCTTTCGCAAAGCTGGATGCGTTGCGAAAGCGGGGCGAGGTCGCGCCTGTCCTTGAGAGGATTGCCGGGAGAGACGATCCACCAGATCTGATCGAGGCGCATCCGCCGCAAGGCGATCTCGGAAACCAGCGCATGCCCCGCATGCGGCGGATTGAACGAGCCGCCGAAAAGTCCGACCGCCATGCCGGGTGCGGCGCGGGGTATGCGAAGGTAACGCGCGGCCACCTCCGGAAAAGACGTTCGATCGGGGGTCAAGGCCGCGTCTGGCCGGAGCCGCGGACGCGATATTTGAAGGACGTCAACTGCTCGACGCCGACCGGCCCTCTCGCGTGCATCTTGCCCGTGGCGATGCCGATCTCCGCCCCCATGCCGAATTCCCCGCCGTCCGCGAACTGTGTCGAGGCGTTGTGAAGCAGGATGGCGGAATCGATCTCGTTGAAGAACCGCTCCACCGCCGGCGCATCCTCCGCGACGATAGCGTCGGTATGGTGGGAGGAATAGTGTTCGATATGGGCGATCGCTCCCCCGACGCCGTCCACCAGCTTCACCGAGATGATCGCCTCCAGATATTCCGTATGCCAGTCCGCCTCGCTCGCCGGGCGCGCGGCAGGAAAAAGCGTGCGCGTCTCGTCATCCGCGCGGATTTCACACCCGGCGTCGGCCAATGCCTGCAGGATCGGCACCAGATGCGTCCCGGCAACGGCCCGGTCCACCAGAAGCGTCTCGGCTGCGCCGCAAATGCCGGTGCGCCGCATCTTGGCGTTGACAGCGATCGCCGCGGCCATGCCGAGATCGGCCGACCTGTCGATGTAGAGATGGCAGATGCCTTCCAGATGCGCGAAGACGGGCACGCGCGCTTCGTTCTGGACGCGGCCGACAAGGCTTTTGCCGCCGCGCGGTATGATGACGTCGATGGCGCCGCCAAGCCCTTTCAGCATCTCGCCGACGGCGGCCCGGTCGGTGCTTTGCACCAGCTGGATCGCGTCTTCCGGCAGGCCGGCCGCCCTCAGGCCCTCGATGAGGCAGGCATGGATGGCACGCGAGGAGTTCGCCGAATCGGAGCCGCCGCGCAGGATGACCGCGTTGCCCGCCTTGAGACAGAGGGCGCCTGCGTCGGCTGTTACGTTCGGCCGGCTCTCATAAATCACGCCGATGACGCCGAGCGGCGTGCGCACCCTTTCGATATGGAGGCCGTTCGGCCGATCCCATTCGGCGATCACCTCGCCGACTGAGTCCTTCAGCTCCGCTATGGCGCGGATGCCGTCTGCCATTGCCGCGATGCGCGCGGGCGTGAGCTTCAGCCGATCGAGGAATGAGGGCTGAAGCCTTGCCTGTTCGGCATGCGCCATATCGATGGCGTTGGCTTCGAGAATATTGGCTTCGCCTGCAACGATGGCGTCCGCCATGGCGCGGAGCGCCTCATTCTTCTGCTCTGCCGAAGCGATGGCGAGCGGCCGCGCCGCTTCGCTTGCACGCTGTCCCATCTGTGCCATCAGGGAGACGATAGCTTCCTCCGGCTTTCCGGCCTTTTGCAGCATCTTCATCCCTCAGCCGCCACGGCGGCCATGTCCACCATCCCCGATACCACAAGATCGTCGCGATGCACCATGGCGGCGCGTGCCTCATGACCGAGGATGGCCGCGATCTCGGCACTCTTGTGGCCGGCAATCCTTACTGCATCCGCAGCGTCATAGGCAATGAGGCCGCGCGCCACCTCGCGGCCGTTCGGTCCGAGCACCGCCACCGTATCACCTCTTGCGAAATTGCCTTCGACGGCGCGCACGCCGGCGGGAAGCAGCGACTTGCCGGAAAGCAGCGCCGATACCGCGCCGGCATCGACACGAAGACGACCGGCGGGCTCCAGCTGGCCGGCGATCCAGGTCTTGTAGCCTTTGACGGGATGGTCGCTCGGGCGGAAGAATGTAGCACGCTCGCCCCGGTCGATGGCCGAAAGCGGGTTCATCCGGTCGCCGGAAGCCACGATCATCGCCGTGCCGGCGACGGTAGCGATCTTTCCCGCTTCGAGCTTCGTGCGCATGCCGCCGCGTGAAAGCTCGGAGGCCGCGGCACCCGCCATTGCCTCGATCTCCGGCGTGATTCTATCGACGTGGGGAATGTGGCGCGCATCGGGATCGAGCGCCGGCGGTGCCGTATAGAGACCGTCAACGTCCGAAAGCAGCACCAGAAGGTCTGCGCCGATCATTGTCGCCACGCGTGCCGCGAGACGGTCATTATCGCCATAGCGGATTTCGGACGTTGCCACGGTGTCGTTCTCGTTGATGACGGGCACGGCCTTGAGCTTCAACAGCGTTGTGATCGTCGCGCGCACATTGAGATAGCGGCGTCGCTCCTCCGTATCACCGAGCGTGACGAGGACCTGTCCTGAACGCCGATTCCTCTTGCCAAGCTCTTCCGACCATGCGCCGGCCAGCGCGATCTGGCCGATCGCGGCGCAGGCCTGGCTCTCCTCCAGTTTCAGGGTGCGCCGGCCCAATCCGAGGATCGACCGCCCGAGCGCGATGGCGCCCGAGGAGACCACGAGCACCTCCACGCCCCCGTCGGCAAGTACGGCGATGTCGTCGACGAGCGCGGCAAGCCATGCCCGCTTCAGGCCCTTGGCGCGATCGACGAGCAATGCCGAACCGACCTTGATGACGACGCGCCGGTAATCCGAAAGTTTCCCGCCTTCCATTTCAAGATCCGCTTTGTTCGGCGGCTACGGTATCGGAGACGTTCCGCGCTTGCTCGACAACGGCGATCAATGCCCTGAGGCAGGCCTCCGTCCCTTCATGGGACACGGCGGAAAGAAGGATGGGTTCGCGGCCGCATGCCTTCTTCAGCGCGGTCGCCTTGCGCTTCAGCGCCGCCGGATCGACCGTGTCGGCCTGCGCCAGAGCGACAATCTCCGGCTTTTCCGCGAGGCCGTGGCCGTAGGCCTCCAGTTCGCCGCGCACGGTCCGATAGGCTTTCGACGGGCTTTCCTCGCGCGCCGAGACGAGATGAAGCAGGACCCGGGTACGCTCGACATGGCCGAGGAAGCGGTCGCCGATGCCGATACCCTCATGCGCCCCTTCGATCAGGCCCGGAATATCGGCAATGACGAATTCGCGCCCGTCGATGCGCGCGACACCGAGATTGGGATGGAGCGTCGTGAACGGATAGTCGGCAATGCGCGGCTTCGCCGCTGAAACAGCCGCGAGGAACGTCGATTTGCCGGCATTCGGCAGGCCGACCAGACCGGCATCGGCGATCAGCTTCAGTCGCAGCCAGATCGTCAGTTCCTCGCCCGGCAAGCCGGGATTGGCGCGGCGCGGCGCCCGGTTGGTGGAGGATTTGAAATGCTGGTTGCCGAAGCCGCCATTGCCGCCGGCGGCGAGACGCACGCGCTGCCCGGTCCCGGTGAGGTCGCAGATCAGCGTTTCATTATCCTCGGCATAGATCTGTGTGCCCGCCGGCACCTTGAGCGCCACATCGGCACCCTTCGCGCCTGAGCGGTTGCGGCCCATGCCGTGGCCGCCGGTCTTGGCACGGAAATGCTGCTGATAGCGATAGTCGATCAGCGTGTTGAGGCCGTCCACAGCTTCCACCCAGACGTCGCCGCCGCGGCCGCCGTCACCGCCGTCCGGGCCACCGAACTCGATGAATTTCTCGCGCCGGAAGGACAGCGACCCCGCGCCGCCGTCGCCCGAACGGATATAGACCTTGGCCTGGTCAAGGAACTTCATGAAAAGGCTACCATCTGGTCTGCTCGCCCGGCGCGGCGGTTTCGATCGCGAGCGCGTGCAGGCCCGCCTTCAGTTCCGGCGTCAGCAATTCGTTGACGCGGCGGTGCTGCTCGACCCGACTCATCCCGGCAAAGGCGGCGGAGACGATCCTGACGCGGAAGTGCGTCTCGCCGGTGCCGTCGAACACTGCTTCCTCACCGCCATCCAGATGGTGATGGCCCGCATGCAGACGGCTTTCGTTGATGATTTCGAGCCGTTCCGGCGTCAGCGCCGCATTCAGCTTGCTTTCCATGGAAGATTGGATGGACATTGCGGTCCCTTTTCACCATATGTGTGTGCGTCGCTTCGTGATGGAGCCGTCACCGTCGCAAATGCCGATCACCACGGCTTTTCGATTTACGCGGTAGGCCGATCCCCCGGCAAATGTCAATTCTTGCATCGCATCGCGAAGCACCCAATAATTGCCTGCGAAATGAAGCCTTACTCGAAATATTTCGAACGCATAAGGATCCGCCCCGAACCGGAGGCGGAACGAAAGTCGCACGCGCCTATCTGCCAATGGGACGGATGCAGCGAGCCGGGAACCCATCGCGCTCCCGTCGGGCGCATGAAGGAAGGCGAATATTTTCATTTCTGCGTCGACCATGTGCGCGAATACAACAAGAGCTACAATTATTTCTCCGGCCTCGCCGATACGGACATAGCGCGCTTCCAGAAAGAGGCGCTGACAGGCCATCGGCCGACCTGGAAGATGGGCACCTCGGGGGGAGCGCGCGCTTCCGCCGATTTTTCCCAGGCGCGTTCTGGGCGGGCAGCCTATTTCAACCGGTCCCGCGACCCGTTCAATCTCTTTGGCCAGCAGGGCGCCCGCGGTCCCGCCCGTCCGCGCGAGCGTAAACTGAAGCAGCTGGAGGCCAGGGCGCTGGAAACGCTTGGCCTTGACGCAAAGGCGACTGGCGCGGAAATCAAGGCGCGCTATAAGGAATTGGTGAAGCGCCACCATCCCGATGCGAATGGCGGCAACAGGGGTTCGGAAGACCGGTTCCGCGACGTGATCCAGGCTTACCGACTGCTCAAGCAGGCTGGCCTATGCTGAGCAATCCGTCCGAATGGCTTCTATCCGCAAGGAAAAAGCTTTAAGACGGCCCCGTATTGGACAAGACAACCCGGCGGAAACGTTGTTGTTTCCGCGCGCCGGAGGCGTAATGAACCAGATCGACCGCGATATTGCAAACCTTCCCGATACGACCGCATCGGTCCAGGAGAAGTTCGGCTTCGAATCGAAGATGATCGTGCCGGCCTATTCGGCCGTCAACGAGCATGTGCCGGATTTCGACCCGGATTATCTGTTCGACGAGCCGACGACGCTCGCCATCCTCGCCGGTTTCGCCTTCAATCGCCGCGTCATGGTCTCCGGTTATCACGGCACCGGCAAATCGACCCATATCGAGCAGGTGGCCGCACGTCTCAACTGGCCCTGCGTCCGCGTCAATCTCGACAGCCATGTCAGCCGTATCGATCTCGTCGGCAAGGATGCGATCGTGCTCAAGGAGGGCAAGCAGATCACGGAATTCCGCGACGGCATCCTGCCCTGGGCCTACCAGCACAACGTCGCGCTCTGTTTCGACGAATATGACGCCGGTCGCCCGGACGTCATGTTCGTCATCCAGCGCGTGCTGGAATCCTCCGGCCGCCTGACACTTCTCGACCAGAGCCGCGTCATCCGCCCGCATCCCGCCTTCCGCCTCTTCGCCACGGCCAACACGGTCGGTCTCGGCGATACGACCGGCCTCTATCACGGAACGCAACAGATCAACCAGGCGCAAATGGACCGCTGGTCGATCGTCACGACACTCAACTATCTGCCGCACGACAACGAGGTCGCGATCGTTCTCGCCAAGGCCAAGCACTACCGCAACGACAAGGGCCGCGAAACGGTGAACCGCATGGTCCGCGTCGCCGACATGACGCGCTCCGCCTTCATGAACGGCGATCTCTCGACCGTCATGAGCCCCAGAACGGTCATCACCTGGGCCGAGAATGCGGAAATCTTCGGCAATCTCGGCATGGCCTTCCGGCTGACCTTCCTCAACAAATGCGACGAACTGGAACGCCCGGTCGTTGCCGAGTTCTACCAGCGCGCCTTCGGGGAAGAGTTGCCGGAAAGCGCCGTCAATGTGGTGCTCGCCTGAGCCGGCATTGAGGGTTCGGCAGCAAGAAGGAAGAGAGAGCATGAGATATGAAGGCGGCTGCCATTGCGGCAAGGTTCGCTTCAACGTCGAGATCGACCTCGCTAGCCCCATCACCTGCAATTGCTCCTATTGCAGCAAGCGCGGCAGCATTCTCGCCTTCACGCCGGCGGAGAATTTCGCTCTCGAAAACGGCCAACGGGATCTGACCGAGTACCGGTTCAACACGAACACGATCGAACATCTGTTCTGTGCGGCCTGCGGCATGGAATCCTTCGCGCGCGGGGCCACGCCCGATGGCAAGGAGATGGTGGCGGTGAACGTGCGATGCCTTGACGGGGTCGACCTCGACACCCTGCAGCCAGATCAATTTGATGGTCGCTCGCGCTGACAGATAGCAAGATGGCAAGCCCAGGAGACAACACACGCGGCAGGCCGCGAGACGGTTCGGATACGGATGTGCTGAAGCGCTCCGTCACCGTGTGCATGCGCGCGATCTCGGCGGATCACGAATTCGAGGTCAGTTTCGGCAAGGACCGGCCGGGGCTCGCCGGCAGCCATGCGCGGCTTCCCGACTTGCCGAAGAAGCCGACCCGCGCGGACATAGCGGTGACGCGGGGGCTCGGCGATTCCATAGCGCTCAAGCACGCGCGCCACGACCCGAAGGTCCATGCCCGCCTGGCGCCGGAAGGCAAGCAGGCCCGCGCCGTTTTCGATGCGGTCGAACAGGCGCGTGTCGAAGCGATCGGGTCCAACGCCATGCGCGGCGTCTCGGACAATATTGCGACGATGCTGGAGGACAAATATCAACGCGCCGATCTCGGCGACGTGCGTGACAAGTCGGAAGCGCCGATCGAGGAGGCCATCGCCCTGATGGTGCGTGAAAAGCTGACCGGGCGGCCGGCGCCGAAAAGCGGCGAGCGCATGGTCGGGCTATGGCGCGAGTGGATCGAGGACAAGGCCGGCCCCGACATCGATTCCCTTCTGGGCAAGCTAGACAACCAGCAGGCCTTCGCGCGTGTCGTCCGGGATATGCTCGTCTCCATGGAAATGGCCGAGGAACTGAGCGAGGAGGAACAGCAGGAGAGCGACGAGGACGACCAGCAATCCGAAGGCGAGGACAAGGGAGAGGAAGGCGGCGAGGAAAATTCCGACGGCGAGAAGTCCGAGCAGGAGGAAACCGACGCCTCGAGCGAGGAGCAGGAGGACGGCGAGACCGAAGCGGCCGACGCGACGGCCGAGGACGTCAGCGAGGACGAACAGGCCGACACCGAAACGCCCGGCGAGGCGCGCCGTCCGGACAATCCTTTCGCCGATCTCGCCCAGCACATCGATTACAAGGTCTTCACTACGGCTTTTGACGAAACCGTCGGCGCCGAGGGGCTGTGCGAGGAAGAGGAACTTGACCGCCTGCGGGCCTTCCTCGACAAGCAGCTTGCCAATCTGCAGGGCGTCGTAGGGCGTCTCGCCAACCGCTTGCAGCGCCGGTTGATGGCGCAGCAGAACCGGTCCTGGGATTTCGACCTGGAAGAGGGTTATCTCGACTCCGCCAGGCTCACCCGCATCGTCATCGACCCGATGCAGCCGCTCTCCTTCAAGCAGGAGCGCGACACGAATTTCCGCGATACGGTCGTGACCCTGCTTCTCGACAATTCCGGCTCCATGCGCGGCCGCCCGATCACCGTCGCGGCGACCTGCGCCGACATCCTCGCCCGCACGCTGGAACGCTGCGGCGTCTCCGTCGAGATACTCGGCTTCACCACGAAGGCCTGGAAAGGCGGCCAGGCGCGCGAGAAATGGCTGAAAGACGGCAAGCCGCCCAATCCCGGCCGGCTCAACGATCTTCGTCATATCATCTACAAATCGGCCGACGCTCCATGGCGGCGGGCACGACGCAATCTCGGCCTGATGATGCGCGAGGGCCTGCTGAAGGAGAACATCGACGGCGAGGCGCTTCTATGGGCGCACCAGCGCCTGATCAGCCGGCGCGAGCAGCGCAAGATCCTGATGATGATCTCCGACGGCGCGCCGGTCGACGATTCGACCCTGTCGGTCAATCCCGGCAATTATCTCGAACGACATCTCAGGGCCGTCATCGAACTCATCGAAACGCGCTCGCCGGTCGAGCTTCTGGCGATCGGCATCGGCCACGACGTGACCCGCTATTACCGCCGTGCCGTCACCATCGTCGATGCCGAAGAACTGGCGGGCGCGATGACGGAACAGCTGGCAAGCCTTTTCGGCGAGGAAACCGCGCGCGGTGCCGGCCACATAGGGGCGCCGCAGCGCCGCTTCGGCTGACTCCATGCCCGTGCGGAGGGGGCTTTCTTCCCTACTGTTGGCGGCTGTGCTCTTATCGGGGCTGGCAGCCGACATGGCGCCTTCGCCGGTCGCGGCGTTTGCCAGGGGCCGCGTCGAGCAGATGGCCGTCAGCGCCACCCCCATCCGCACTTTCGATTTCAGATCGAAGGAAACGCGCTTCGGGCCGCTTACTTTCATTGGCGGTCTGGAACTGACATCGCCCAATCCCCGTTTCGGCAGCTTCTCCGCCTTCCGCTTCCTGACGCCCGGCGGTAGCTTCGCCGGCGTCGCCGATACGGGCTACTGGTTTTTCGGCACTGTCGAACATGACGAGGCCGGCCGGCCGACCGCCTTTTCCCATTTCACCATGCAGCCCATGGTGGACCGTCATGGAAAGATCATCGGCAGGAAATGGCTGACCGACGCGGAAAGCCTTGCCGTCCGTGGCGGCATCGCGACGGTCGGCTTCGAACGCGAGCACCGCATTTCCGAATTCCGCATCGACCCGCAGGACATGAAGGGGCCGGTCCGCAATCTCGATTTCCTCATCCCCCGGAAGGAATTGCGCACCAACAAGGGCTTCGAAACCGTTGTTTATGCGCCTCCCGACAGCCCCTTGAAGGGGGCCCGCGTCGCCATCACCGAAAGGAGCCTCGATCCGGTCGGCAATCCGTATGCCGCGATCCTGGAAGGTCCTGAAAAAGGCGTCCTCACCGTCGCACGTAAAGGCGATTTCGA
>SCRB01000867.1 GCA_004299545.1 Rhizobiaceae bacterium | reverse complement strand
AGGCGACTAGCCGCTTCAAATCGACAGTGTTGTTCGATACCATGCATGAATGGATCGCGACTTGCTGGCCCACTTTCCTGTTGTCCTGACCGTCGCCAGGCGTGGCGGCTTTGCCGCGGCTGCGGCGGCGCGCAACATGAGCCCGTCCGCCGTGAGCCATGCGGTGAAGTCCGTTGAGGAGCGCCTTGGTCAGCCGCTTTTTGCGCGCACGACGCGCAGCGTGGCTTTGACCGAGGCAGGTGCTGACTTCGTCGCTGCCGTCGGTCCGGCGCTGGCCACGGTCGAGGAAAGCATTGAACGAGTCCGATCCGCCAAGGGTCAGGTGGCAGGTCTGCTTCGCATCAACGTTCCACGCCTAGCTCTGCCTCTTGCAGTAACGCCGGCGATCATCGAGATGAGCCGATTATATCCGGACTTGACGATCGAGGTGACGTCTGACGAGGGACTGGTCGACATTATCGCCGCCGGCTTTGATGCCGGCGTTCGGCTAGGTGAAATGATCGCGCAAGACATGGTGACGGTCCGGCTGGCGAAACCGTTCATGGCGATCATGGTCGCGTCGCCTGCTTATCTCGACGAGCGAGGCGTACCGCACTCCATCGCCGACCTCTCCCACCACAACTGCATCGGCTATCGGCTGATATCGTCAGCTGCTGCCTATGCCTGGGACCTGCAGGAGAACGGGCAAGATGTCTCGGTTGAGGTCAGTGGCACCGTGCGCGTCACTGACTCCTTTTACGCGCGGGATCTAGCCCGAAAAGGTATCGGCATCGCCTACCTTTTCGAGCCTCTTGTCCAGCAAGACCTTCGGACGGGCCGCCTCAAGCAGGTGCTTCCGGCGACCAGCATCGAGGAACCCGGTCTGTTTCTCTATTTTCCCCGATACGCCTCGCAGGCACCTAAGCTCAGAGCCTTCATTGAAGTGCTGCGAAGATCGTTGAAGTGAGGTGCGCCAAACCGAATCCCCAGTTGTCAAAGCAGAACCCAAGCCTGCGCGCCACTTCATGAATGACGTCGGCTAATGCAAACGGACGCCCTCGTTTGGGCGCCTGTTCCTCTTCCGGCGACGACTGTCACCACCCTCGCGCTTCGCCAATCCCCGCCCAAGCCTCGGTGCCAGCGCACTATTTGTAAAGTGCCAGCCTCGAGGGCGCGGAAGACAGTTTTTATAGGCAAGAGTGAACAAGGCTCTGTTCCGCCATCGTGCTAATCAATGATATCGGCCCCCTCCGCTTTCAAATTGGAGAGGCCGTCCTTCATCTGGCGCAGTTGTTCAGGCGAGTGCCTTTGCCAGTTCGCCACTTCGGCAATGACACGCAGCGGATCGCGGGAGCGATAGGAAAGCGTCGGGTTGCCGGGAAATTTCTTATCCGTCAGGTTGGGATCGTTCTCGATCGGCCCGGTCGGCTCCACGATATAAATTCGTTCCCGGCTGCTGCCGGCGGCCAATTCGGCGCCCCAGATTGCCGCATCCAGCGTCCCCGTAAAGTAAACCCAGGATAGCTGCCTGGCCTCGGCGAAATTGGATTGGTAACCAACGGCGATCAGGTCGCCGGGTTTCAGATCGGCTTTGGTTCCGTGAAAGAACGATTGTGAAAACATACTGGCAGTGGCTGACATGAGTGCGCCGCTCCTTTTTCCTGCTTTCAAGTTCTCTTTGTTGAGACAATTCTTGCCGCCCCAGCGGCCTCAGGCAGTATCAGATCCGAGCGGGGTCGTTCTGGTGAATGCCCGAGCCGTCAGCAGTTGTCGCACCAGCAGGTAAAATGCCAGCACGTGTGTGTAATCATAAGGACGGGCACGTAGAGGATTGGGATCCAGTAGGCCGCAGCCAGATTTAAATCGCCATAGGCCGCAGAGATGGCGAATTTCGCGGGAAGATCGGGACCGACGACACCGGGAAGGATGAATACCAGCCCGAAAAAGCGGAAGCTGTGCAGGCTGGCGATAATGCGCTGTGCTTGTACATGGTCCATTGATTTCAGTCTCGGCCAGACGAATGCACCGAAAAGGAGGAACCATGGAACATAGGCAAGGACGAGTTGAGTTCCGAAAATGGCTGAGGGTGACATGTGTAACTCCTACGGAATCATGCCCGCTTCTTGTGCCGCACTGCGTGTGCCCGGCCGGGCCGGGCGGCTTCCTTAGATTTGAAGGGACAAGCTGTCCTTCAAAGGCGCTATTTCAGCGGCAGGAACAATTCCACGATCGCTTCATGTGCCGGCACTTCCGGGATGGGGGCGAGCCGGCGTCGGCAATAGATCGGAAAGTCGCGCGCCTCCTCGCCGCTGTCGGGGAGCCAGTCGCGATAGAGGTAGAGCGCGGCGGGTTCGAGATTGTTGGTGTTGCCGGGATAGCGCAGCACCGCGCAGCGCCCGCCGGGGATCACGCCGGCCTTCATCCCCTCGGCATTCGGCTCGACCGGCCGGTCGGTGCCGACGCACAGGTCCATGCTGTAGTCGGCCGGGTTCGCGGGACACCTTTCGGATCGAAAGACCATGAAGCTGGAGCGGCCTGTCTCGGGCGACAGGTCTGCCGCCTTGCACCAGGTCTTGAAGCGCTCGATGGTCGTGCCAAGCGTTGCCCGTTCGCCCCGATGTTCCATGATCGCCACAGGCATCGAGGGCACGTCGCTGATCGTCACGTCTTCCGGGGTAAAGATAATCTGCATGAGCATGTTCCTTGCGCTGTCCAGGGGCCCGAAGGCCGCAAACCACGGCGCCCAGTCGGGCGACTTGCGGAACGACGAAGGCGATTGCTTGAACCGTTGCCGAAAGGCGCGGGCGAAGGCATCGGGTGCATCGTAACCGGCACCCATCGCTATGTCGGTGACGCTTTCGTCGTTATTCCAGGCCAGTTGACGCGAAGCACGCTTCATACGGGCAAGCTGGACATAGCGATGGACGGACAACCCGAAGGTCGCCCGGAACTGCCGGTGGAAATGAAACTTCGAGAAGGCTGCGACCCGGCTCAGCGTGTCCAGGTCCAGATCGCCGTCGAGATGCCGGTCGACATGATCGAGCACCCGCTGCATCCGGATATGATAGTTCTGAAGCGACGCCTTCATCGTCTCTTTCTCCGTGGCAGTCCCATCTAGCGGTTTAGGACCATGACGCGCTCGACAGATCTTGCGGTTTCGGTCGAGCATGGGGAAACCCCAACGGCCACCAATAGGTGGTCATCAATAGTGGCGGAATGACTGCGAAGCGGAAGGCCGTTGCACATTCGCTGATTGCGGCAGTGGCCTCCAATAGCGCAGCTTCGTCGTAGCCAAGCGGGACCGACAGGCAGGCTGGACCCCTGCTTTGTCTTGAAGCACCACTGGCTGACAGCGGCGCC
>SCRB01000866.1 GCA_004299545.1 Rhizobiaceae bacterium | reverse complement strand
CCCGCGGGCAAATAATGAAGATGGCATGGGCGAGGGGCGGGCGCGGCTTCGGGTTCTGCGCCCGCCCGCCTATGGCGGAGAGGGACAGACATGGCGGTACCCCGCATCCGACCCGGCAATTATCCAGCGATCCTCTCCTATGGCTTCCGGCCGTTCTTCCTGCTCGGCGCATTCTATGCGGGCGCCGCGATCCTGTTCTGGCTGCCGCTGTTTTATGGAATCCTGAAGACGGCGAGCGTTTTCGCACCGGTCGATTGGCATGTGCACGAGATGCTCTTCGGCTATCTTGCGGCTGTCATGACCGGCTTCCTGCTTACTGCAATCCCCAACTGGACAGGCCATCTGCCGGTGCAGGGGTTGTCGCTTCTCGCACTCGTCCTCCTCTGGCTCGCGGGCAGGGTTGCCGTCTTCTTCTCGGCCGAGATCGGCTGGCTCGCGGCCTCCCTCATTGACTGCGCCTTTCTGCTGGCAGTCGCCGCGTCCGCAGCCGTCGAGATCATTGCCGGCCGCAACTGGCGCAATCTGAAGGTACTCGCCCCAGTAAGCCTGCTTTTCGTGGCGAACGTCGTCTTCCATCTGGAAGCACATGCCTATGGCACCTCCGACATCGGCCGTCGCCTTGGTATTGCAGCGGCGATCGTCCTTATCACGATCGTTGGCGGGCGCATCATTCCCAGCTTTACGCGAAATTGGCTGGTGCGCGAAAACCCCGGCCGTCTGCCACGTCCGTTCGGTTCTTTCGATACGATCGTCATCGCCGCCACCGCACTCGCGCTCGCCGCCTGGACGTTCCGTCCCGAGGCGGCCTGGACTAGCGCCGTCCTCATCGCCAGTGCGATGCTGAACCTCGCCCGCGTCGGCCGCTGGGCCGGAGAGCGGACCTGGCGCGATCCGCTCGTGCTTGTCTTGCACATCGCATTTCTCTTTGTACCTGCCGGGCTGCTGATGGCCGGCCTTGCCGCCGTTTTCCCGCCATCGATACCGACAGCGGCCGCAGTTCACGCGTTTGGGGCGGGCGCGATCGGCTCAATGACGCTCGCGGTCATGACGCGCGCCACACTTGGCCATACGGGACGCGAATTGCACGCGAATGTCGGGACCTGTGGGATCTACGTCGCGGTGGGTCTGGCGGCCATCCTGCGCATTCTTGCCGCCTTCCAGCCGGAATGGTCGGCGCTCATCGATGCCTCGGCGCTTATGTGGGCGGCAGCGTTCCTCGGCTACGCGGGATATTATGGCGTCATGCTGACGCGGCCGCGCCTGCGCGCCCGTCAACCAAGCCAACCTTGAAGGGCTTCAGCCGCCAGCAGTCGCATACGCCCGACAAGCGACAGCTTCTCCCGCACCAACCGGAAGCCGAGATTGTCGGGTGCGAGGCCGGCGGCGCAGCCGCCACTCCTGCCGTCTCGGATGAAGGTCGACATGTAGCCGCGGTGGCGGCCGGCGACCACGCGCACGCCGCAGTTTTCGGTGCTGTGTGCCACCTGGCCATCATTGCCTACGACGGCCCGGGTGTAGCAGGTGGCCGTCCACTCCCAGACATTGCCCGAGATGTCCGCCAGCCCCTTGCTGTTGGTCCCGAAAGATCCGAACGGTTTCGGCTGGGTGTCGCGCTTGTCGTCCGCCGCCTCGGCGCGATACCGCGCCAGCCAACGCGCCGCCGGATTTCCCGACTCCTGCGGCAGGCCGAGGCTGTCGTCGTGCAGGCGTTCGGCTGCCGCGAAGGACCATTCCTCGTCGGTGGGCAAGCGCCAGTTTTCTCCGGTCTTGGCCGACAGCCATGCGGCGTAGGCCACGGCGTCCCTATAGCTTACCCCCGTGACGGGGAGGGCGGCTGAAGCCGTGCCGCTTTCCGACGCCTTGCAAGCGCCGTCGGCGACGCAGGCCGCATAGTCGGCAGCGCTTACCTCGTCCTTCATGATCTCGAAGCCGCGCTGGAAAGTCACGGTGCGCTCTGGCGCGTCCACGGGCCAGCCATTTTTCAGATATTCGCCCGGAGAGCGGAAAGCGAACGTGCCCGGAGCCACGACGACGATCGGCAGGGCTGGCGCGGCCCTGGTCTCCGGATGTTGCAGGGCAGGCCCGAGGACGGCCGTCAGCGCCGTCGCGGCCGCCAGGGCCGCTTCGATCATCAGTCGCATCGCCATGATCCTTTGAAAGCGACCGCCGGATTCCGACGGTCGCTAGGTTGGCCCTCAATGGGTCGGGATTGGAATCGGAGCCTGCACCTGGGCCATCAGGTCATCGTTCCATTCCCCGTCCACCATGATATGGGCGGTGGCGCCGAGTTCGGCCGCCTCGATCAGATTGTGATTGACGTAGGCGTAGACGCCGGGCTGGCGGAAGGTATAGAGCGCCGCGCAGGCCGAACCGCCACGCACGAACCAGGTCTCCAGGTCCTTTTCGGGCGGATTGGCGAACTTGCCCTGCTCCCAGACATAGTCGCCATGGCCGCCGATCAGGTGAGGGCGCGTGTCGCGATTGGCCTCGGAATGGATGATCAGCACCGTCTCGCCGACCTTCGCCTTAAGCGCGTGCTCGCCAGTCAGGGCGTTCGCCTTGCCATTGAAGACGACATGAGTGGGGATCAGGCCACGCATTACCTCGAGGGTGTCGGCATAGGCGTCGCCGAGCGAGGCGTATTTCCTGAACTTGCCCTTGGCGTCCCGCGGTATATAGAAATCGCTCTCGCCGATGTAGAAGACGCGGTCGTATTTCAGCCTGCGGCCGTCCCCGTCCTTCACTCCGTCGCGGGGGAGCACGAGCAGGGCGCCGTTCATGCCAGACACGACGTGCCAGGGGATCATGCCGGCGGGTGCGCAGTGATAGACGAACGCTCCGGCGCGCGTCGCCTTGAAGCGGAATGTCGCCTGTTCCCCGGGATTGACGTCCATGAGCTTCGCCCCGCCCAACCCGCCTGTGGCGGCGTGGACGTCGATGTTGTGCAGCATCTGGTTGGTCTCGGGATTGGTGAGCGTCAGCTCCACATAGTCTCCCTCGTGCACCACCATCATCGGCGCTGGGATCGAGCCGTTATAGGTCATGGCCTGCATGGTGGTGCCTTCGTCGTCGATGACCATCGGCTGTTCCTTCACCGTCAGGTGGAACTGGACCACCTTCGGACCGCCGATGGCGACCTGGTCGTGCGCGTGCACGAAAGGCGGGGCGACGAGTTCGACGTGCTCGCGCGGCAGCTTGCTTATGTCCGAAGGCGGTTCCGCCGCCGCCCGCGCTTCCGGCATCGTCGTCAATAAGGCTGCGGTGGCCGCTCCGGCAACCGTTCCCATCAGGGCTTCGCGTCTCGTCAACATCTCCGTTCTCCTTGGTGGCTTTTGATGTTGTCGAACACAGGCTATTCCCGCGCACCGCGAAATCTTTGTTGCGGCGCAAAAATCAGGAACTTTCCGGAAGAGCCGGAGCGAGGATCAGAGAGTGATTTCCGGCGGCCCGGGAAGGTCGCGGCCGCTTTCAAGAGCGTCAGCGAAGCTGTGATTGATATCCCGATGGATAGCCTCGTCTTCCTGCATCGCCCGAATCACGTCGGCGAGCCGCGCGTCCGGCGCCAGGTTCCAATAGGCGATCGCCAATGGCGGCGCGGGCGGGTTTTCCTGTCGACCCTCCTGGATTTCCTCCAGATACTGGCCATAGCCGCTGACGGCGTCTTCGGCGAAATAGGCGGCGATGCGGTGAGCGGTGCGCGGCGAGAACAAATAGATCAGAAAATGGGCGTTGTAGAAGACGCCCTGTGCCAGCAGCACGAGGAAGCGCTCGAACGCACTTGGCGTGTCGACGGCGACGAACACCATCAGGTGGGCGCGCTGCGTCTCGGCTTCGTCGAGGAGCGTCCGGATCCAGCCGCGGTCGTCGATCATGCGGCGCAGGCATTTGAGGTGCAGCAGCGTCGCCGCCACCATGCCGGGGACGGCGGCGATGGTCTCGAGCACGATGGTGCGGTGGCGGTAACGGCGGCCGAAGAGACCATTGGCCATGAAGCGCAAGGCCCTGACGACACGGTAGGCGACCCGGTCGGACAGGGTCCGCGGGGTGTGGTGGCGCGCCAGGTCGGTCTTGTCGATGGTCAGCAGTGTCACGGTGGCATCCTACGGCGTTTCCGGCATTATAGAGATCGTTCGCGCTAAGGGGCGCTTCTTTGCAGAAAAGCCATAACTGGCGATATATCCAACTCGGACCACCATTGCACCACCCCAATAGTGAGTTCGCAGTCAATCATATAGTTTCCGAGCAAGCTGAGATTGCGGTGAAACAATCAATGTGAGCTTTTCCGCTATACGAAAGTCTCGAATCGGGCGCGAGAAGCATCACTAAAAATCGAAAGTGCGCACCCCAATGAACAGCCGGACGGATCGCAGTACCCTTGCGAGCGCTGAAATCTTTCGTACCTTATCGAGCGAAGCGCTCGACGAGGTGCGTCAATCTGCTTCCCGCAAACGCTTGGCGAGGAGGGAAGTGCTCTATCATCAGGGCGACGCGGCGCTGAATTTATACGTGGTGGTGGTTGGCCGGCTGCGGGCGACGCAAACGACGGAGGAAGGCAACCAAATCGCGTTGCGCTATCTCGGTCCTGGCGAACTGGCGGGCTATGCCGTCCTTGCGGGGATCCCGCGCTATCCAGGAACAGTAGTCGCGGTTGAGGACACCCATCTTTTTGTGTGGCCCGCCAATGCCATGCGGCAATTGATGGGCAGGCATGCGCAGATTGCGCTGAACGCCGTCGCGGTACTCGGATCGCGATACCAGGAAACGCAGCTAAGGCTACGGGAGCTTTCGTCGGAAACCGTCGAGCACAGGATCGCCCACGCTTTGCTGAGGCTGGCGAATCAAGCAGGCCGTCGGACGGCGCAGGGGACCGAGATCTGCTTCCCTTTGTCACGCCAGGACATCGCCGAGCTGGCCGGAACGACGCTCCATACCGTCAGCCGGACACTGAGCGCCTGGGAAAAGGAAGGCATTGTCCTGAGCGCCCACAGGCATGTCGTCGTCTGCCGGCCCGAAGCATTGGCGGCGGTCAATGAAGCCGCGTCGTGATCGACCTCCGATTCCCGTGCTTGCCCCTATCGAACTACCAGTACGGGGAGGGTGGTATGCGCCAGCACTTCGGCGGTCTGGCTGCCGAGCAGCAGGCGCGCCGCGCCACGTCGCCCATGAGAAGCCATGACGATCAGGTCGCAATCCTTCAACTTCGCTGTTCTGATGATGGCTTGCGCGGGAAAATGATCGATCTCATGAAGGAGTTCGACCACAAGGCCATGGTCCGAAGCCTGCTTTTCGATCGGCTTGAAGCGTTCTTTCATTTGTTCGTCTATCTGCTGGTCGTAGCGGGCCACGGGATCCTCGACGCCCGCGGCGAGGGCTGCACGCTCCGCTGCCGGTTGCAACGGTTCACTGACAGTGAGCACCGTCACTTTCGCGCCGAGGGGGCCGGCGAGTGCCAAGCCGTGTTGCACGCCCTTCGCCGCCAGTTCGGAACCGTCTGTTGCGATCAGGATGTGTCTGTACATCTTCATCTCCCAGCTTCGTGAAAGACATCGTTCGGCGGACCAAATCGATCAGGGCTTTTCGACACGCGCGACACGGTAGGTCCGCATGTTCTGCGCGTGTCCGACCGATACGTATTCTCCCGTCAGGAAACGCTCTTCTCCGAAGCGAAAGCCGATCTCGTCATCGCTTTCGCCTGGTTCATAGTCGAAATACCATTGGCCACCCGGCTTGCGCTTCAGGCGTCCGATCCGCGCATCGCCGTCCTCGGTGAAGTGCCGGACACGGCAGGCTGTCTGATTCTTTCTCCAAATATCGGCATCGAGCCGCCCCTCGCTGTCGAGGGGAACGAGGAGATCGTAGCCTTCGTTGGGCTCTCCTTGCGGATGATCCTTCGTCCGCGCGAGAAGCATTTTCACGTGACGGAAGCTCGACGGCAGGTCATTGGCTTCGAGCATGACGACTTTCTCCTTTGGCATCCTCATGATGCAGAACGGCGCCTGCCGCGCGTTGACCGGCGTCAAAATGATTGCCTCTAGGTCACCAGGAGCGTACGCTTTGTCGCTGATCGCATGCGTCCGCCGGCGACCGCGTGTCCGCGTACAGACCTTCCAGAAGTGCAGGAACCATGGAGGCGCGTCAGGCGGCGGGCGGACGCAATCGAGCACGGGTCCATCTGACGATCTGCCCTGATGACATCGCGCCTGACTGCCGGGCCATTTCCCTGCCGTTCTGGAACAGGATCATGGTCGGTATGCTGCGAATGCCGAGTTCCGCCGCTATCTCCTGTTCGTCTTCGGAATTGAGCTTGATGAGGACAACGTCAGGTTCGAGTTCCCGCGCCGCAACTTCGTAGGCAGGCGCCATCATTCGACATGGGCCGCACCATGGCGCCCAAACGTCGACCAGGACAGGAAGCGTGCTGCGTCTCCGATGGAGGTTGAAAGTAGGGCCATCGACATCCGTCGGACGAGCATTGAAAAGCCTCCGGCCGCATTTGCCGCACTTGGCCGCTGCAGGCGGCCGGCCTGGTGCGAGGCGATTGATACCGCCGCAGGCGCTGCACACGACGATTTTCTCACCCATGGCAGTCTTCCTCGTATCGCCCATGTCGGAGATTGTCCGCACGGGATCTGTAGCAGCAGGCGAGTGTCAGGTGAGAACTCCCGTCGACAATGCGGCGTTTGAGCGCTTGCGCACCGATACCGCAAATCCGCGCCGCCTCATCGTCGGTAAACCCCCAGACCGCCACCAGTGACAGGGCCTCCCGTTCGGTTCGGTCCAGGGCCTCGAAAGCAGCCTCGAAGGCA
>SCRB01000865.1 GCA_004299545.1 Rhizobiaceae bacterium | reverse complement strand
CTGACAGGAAACTCACATGAGCATCCTCGCCGCTGCGCAATTCACCGTTGTTGACGAGCGCGGCCTTCTGCGGCTCGGCCTCGTGCTTTCGCCTCGAAGCCACCTTCTTCTTCTTCGATTTGGTGACTTTGTGGATATCATTCTGCTTGGCAAGCGCCGCCGTATCCATCCCGTCCAGTTGAGCGGCGAGGATCGGCGTGGAAGAAAGGAGAAATACACCCAGCCCCGCAAGGGCAATATTACGCAGATTCATGATAAGAACCTTGTCTGAAATGCAAGCGCTCTTAAAGGCAGGCGGTGCAATCCAGCCCCTCTAAAGACGCTCCTGATCTCTTATCTTCGAAGTGAGGACCGCTCAAGAAGCAGAAGCGCTCATCCCCCCTTTCGGAGCCCTCGCGGCGGCTATTCCTTCGAAACTGTTGTCAAATCACAACAGTCGTCAGCGCGAGACGGATCGTGAGATGGCTCTACTTCTCGTTCCGGCGACACGCTTGACGACCCACCCCACGCCTTTGAACGAGGCGGAGCTTTTGTGCCGGTGAGGATCGCGACCTTACTGGTTCGGTACTTTTTGCTGCTGCCCGGGCGCGGGAGCCTTCGGCGCCGGTGCGACGGGCTGCGTCGGGGCGGTCGTTTGCGGGGTACTGCTTTGGCTCGAGCCCTGCGGCGGGGGTGCCGGGTTCGTCGCAGGTGAGGCCGGCGCAGGCTTGGCGGGCGCGGGCTGGCCGGGTTTTCCGCCGAGCTGGTCGAGAACGCCCTTGCCGCCTGTGGCGGGAGCGGCGCTACCGGGCTTGCCCTGCGTCTGCTGCGGCGCCTGGTCGAGGATATCCAGCGGATGCGAACCGTAGCGGGCGATGAGCGAGAGCCCGAGCGACGTCGCAAAGAAGATCGCCGCCAGTATAGCCGTCGTGCGCGTCAGCACGTTCGCAGCGCCCCGCGCCGTCATGAAGCCCGAACCACCACCGATCCCGAGACCGCCGCCTTCGGATTTCTGGACGAGGATCACGCCGACAAGCGCGACCACGACCATCAGGTGGATGACAATGATGATGGTTTGCATCAGGACTTCCGGGTATCAATAAGGAGGCAGGCCTTGGCCGGCCCACGTTGGTCGCGGCTCAATACACGGCTTTGCCGCCTATTCCAAGTGCATATGGAATAGTCAAGGCCAAATGCAAAGCGCCCTATCGCCGCGCCGTCGGCGAGCCGGCTCCCGTTTGTGAGGTCGTCGCTATTTCAGCACGGCGAGATAGGTCTCGGCAATCGGGAGAAAATCCGTGGCCTTGAGGCTCGCGCCACCGACAAGCGCGCCGTCGACGTGGTCGACCGCCAGCAATTCCCCGGCGTTCGAGGCCTTGACCGAGCCGCCGTAGAGGAGGCGGATGCGGGCGGCCCCTTCTCCTATCAGCGCCGCGAGTTCGGCGCGGATATGGGCGTGCGCCGCGGCGACGTCGCCGCTTGTCGGCGTCCGGCCCGTTCCGATGGCCCAGACGGGTTCATAGGCCAACACGGTATTGGCGGGGTCGGCCGAAGCGGGAACCGATTCCGCGATCTGCGCGGAGAGGACCGCCAATGTCTCTCCGCGATCGCGTTCGCCGCCCGTTTCGCCGATACAGACGATTGCGGTAAGGCCTGCGCGCCATGCCGCCTTCGCCTTTTCATGCACGTCGCGGCTGGTTTCGCCGTTATCGGTTCGCCGTTCCGAATGCCCGACGATGACAAAGGAGGCGCCGGCATCCTTCAGCATCTCGGCGGAGATGCAGCCGGTATGGGCGCCGGAAATGGCGGCGTGGCAATCCTCGCCGCCCGTTTTCACCGCGCTTGCACCCAAAATCGCCGACGCGCGTGTCAACAGCGTCGCCGGCACGCAGATGACGGTGTCGACTTTCGTCGCGAGTTCTCCCCCGAACCCGTCCGCGATGGCGCGAAGCTCGGGCAACGAGGCGCCCGTGCCGTTCATTTTCCAGTTTCCCGCGACAAGCGGGCGTATTCCGGGGGTCATGGCGGGCTTCCTTATCGTCTCAGCGAACCGTTTCCGTAGCAAATTGGCCCCACAAAGCAATCGACATGGGCGCTCAAGGACGGTATTGCCGGATCAACCCGTAATAATAGAGTTCACGGAACGCAATATGCTCGATTCAATGCGGAACGCCGCAGGTAGCTGGGTGGCGAAGCTGTTCTTCATCGTCCTGGTGGTGAGTTTCGCCGGCTGGGGGATTTCCGGCAGGATCACGGGCGGCTTCAGCGGCAGCGATGTGCTGACAGTGGGCGATACGACGGTTTCCGGAACGGACTACCGCCTCGCCTATGAAAGACAGATCAATGTTCTGTCGCAGCAGCTCGGCACCCGCCTGACAGCCGCGCAGGCGAAGAATTTCGGCGTCGAGCAGCAGGTGCTTTCCCAGCTTCTGGCCGGGGCCGTTCTGGACGAAGAAGCCCGTCGCATCGGCCTCGGTGTTTCCCAGGCCCGCATTGCCACCTTGACGCGGGAGGATCCGGCCTTCCACGGATCGAACGGCCAGTTCGACCGCCGCCAGTTCGAATACGTGCTGCAGCAGATCAGCATGCGCCCGGAGGATTACTTCAGGAACCGCCAGAGCCTGGCCGTCAGGCAGCAGATCGTCGATTCTCTTACCGATGGCATGAAGGTCCCCGATACCTTCCTGCAAGCCTTCTCTCTGTACACCGGTGAGGACAGGACGGTAGAGTTCGTCACCCTGCCCCGCTCGCTGGTCGAACCGATCGACAAGCCGTCGGACGCTGTGCTCAGCGCGTGGTTTGAGAAGAACAAGAAGAACTACGCCGCGCCGGAATACCGCAAGATCTCCTATGTCCGCATGGACCCGGCCGATGTTGCCGATCCAAGCTCGGTTTCGGACGATCAGGTCAAGAAGGACTACGAGGCTCACAAGAGCCTTTATACGACCGCCGAGCAGCGGACGATCGAGCAGATCGTTTTCAAAGACAAGAATGCGGCGAAGGCCGCAGAGGATGCCATCAAGAACGGCGCCAGCTTCGAAGACATCATGAAGCAGCAGGGCAAGAGCGAGGCGGACGTTCTTCTCGGTACCTTCCAAAAGGCCGGGATACCGGACCAGAAGATCGCGGACGCCGCTTTCGGGCTGAAGGCGAACGAGGTCAGCCCCGTCGTCGACGGCTCCTTCGGGCCGGTTCTCCTGCGCGTTACCGCCATCAAGCCTGCGGAAACCAAGCCGCTCTCCGCGGTTGCCGCCGAGATCAGAAAGAACCTTGCGCTGGCGGAAGCCAACAAGGACCTGCTCGACATCCACGATTCCTTCGAGGACGCGCGCGCGGGCGGCGCCACGCTCAAGGAAGCGGCAGAGAAGTTCAAACTGAAATATGTGACGATCGACGCCATCGACCGGGCCGGCCGCCGCCCGGACGACGCGGTGGACAAGGATATCCCGGCTTCGGAAAAGCTCCTGAAGGAAGCGTTCTCGACCGAGCCGAATATCGACAACGACCCGATCACCACCAAGGAAAACGGTTTCGTCTATTATCAGGTCGATTCGATCGATCCCGCCCATGACCGCAAACTGGCGGAGGTCCATGACAAGGCGTTGAAGGATTGGACGGACGAACAGGCGCACCAGCGCCTCGGCGCCAAGGCGGAAGCCCTTCTGAAGGAACTCAAGGGCGGCAAATCGCTCGATCAGATCGCATCGAGCCTCAAGCTCGAAAAACAGATCAAGCGCGGCGTCAAGCGCAGTGCCGACGATCCCGATCTTGGCGCGACCGGTGTCGCCGCCGTCTTCGGCGTCAAGAATGGCGGAACCGGTGTCGTTCCCGGTGCGGACGAAAACAGCCAGATCCTGTTCAAGGTGACAGAGGTGTTCGAGCCGGCTGCCGCCGGCGCGGATGCCGTCCCGGCCGCCCAGCAGAAGGCCTTCGGCACGGGCATGGCGAATGATATGCTCAACCAGCTTATCACGATGCTGCAGGCGCGCTATGGCGTGAAGGTCAATCAACAGGCGATCAAGAATGCGCAGGCGGATTGAAATCCGATGAGCGACTTCAAGACCCATATCGCCAAGGTGGCCAACGGCACGCCGCTCACGTTCGAGGAAGCACGTACGGCGTTTGATATCGTCATGTCGGGCCAGGCGACCCCGAGCCAGATCGGCGGCTTCCTCATGGCGCTCAGGGTTCGCGGCGAGACCGTTGCTGAAATATCGGGCGCCGTCGCGACCATGCGGGCGAAGATGCTGACCGTCGAAGCCCCGGCGGATGCAATCGACATCGTCGGCACCGGAGGCGACGGCTCCGGCTCCTACAACGTCTCGACGGCAGCTGCCTTCGTCGTTGCGGGAACGGGCGTTCCGGTCGCCAAGCACGGCAACAGGGCGCTTTCCTCGCGCTCGGGCGCGGCCGATACACTTGCCGCTCTCGGCGTCAATATCGAGATTGGTCCCGAACGGATCAGCGAGTGTATCCACGAGGCGGGTGTCGGCTTCATGTTCGCCCCGGCTCACCATTCCGCCATGCGGCATGTGGGGCCGGCCAGGGTGGAACTGGGAACGCGCACCATCTTCAACCTGCTTGGGCCGCTCTCGAATCCGGCCGGCGTGTCGCGGCAGCTGGTCGGTGTCTTTTCGCCCGAATGGGTCGAGCCCATTGCCCATGTGCTGAAGGACCTCGGCACCGAGGCCGCATGGGTGGTGCATGGCGATGGGCTGGATGAACTCACCACGACCGGAACGACCCGGGTCGCTGCGTTGAAGGACGGCGATGTCACCGTTTTCGGCATCACGCCCGAGGAAGCCGGCCTTCCCAAAGTGACACCGGCGGACCTGAAGGGCGGCGATGCCAACCACAATGCCGAGGCGCTGCGCGCCGTCCTTGCCGGTATCAGAGGTCCCTATCGCGACATCGTGCTTTTGAATGCGGGCGCGGCGCTGATCGTGGCGGGAAAGGCCGCTACGCTCAAGGAGGGCGTCGCGCAAGCGGAACGTTCCATCGACGAGGGGCACGCGCATTCGGCGCTGCAACGGCTTGTCGATGTCTCGAACCGCCCCAACTGAGAACGATGTCGGATATCCTCAAAAAGATCGAGACCTACAAGCGCGAGGAGATCGCTACAGCCAAGGCGAACATCCCGCAGCCCGAGATGAAGGCTCGCGCTCTCGCCGCAGACAGGCCGCGCGGGTTCCATGCCGCGCTCGCGCAAAGGCGGGCAAAGGGTGAATTCGCCCTCATTGCCGAAATAAAGAAAGCAAGCCCGTCGAAGGGCCTCATCCGCGCGGATTTCGACCCCCCTGCCCTTGCACGCGCCTATCAGACAGGCGGCGCCGCCTGCCTGTCGGTTCTGACAGACCGGCCATCTTTCCAGGGAGCGCCTGAATTCCTTGGCGCGGCGCGCGGCGCGACGAGCCTGCCGGTCCTGCGCAAGGATTTCATGTTCGAGCCCTACCAGGTCTACGAGGCGCGCGCCTGGGGCGCCGACGCGATCCTCATCATCGTGGCGAGCCTGTCCGACGACGACGCGCGTGCGCTCGAAGACACGGCTCTGGACCTTGGGATGGATGCGCTCGTCGAAGTCCACGACGAAGCGGAAATGGAGCGCGCGCTCAAATTGTCGTCGCCGCTGATCGGCGTCAACAACCGCAACCTGCGCACCTTCGAGGTCAGCCTCGACACGGCGGCCAGGCTTGCCAGGATGGTGCCAGAGGGTCGGCTTCTCGTCGGCGAAAGCGGGATTTTCACCCATGCCGACTGCCAACACCTCGCCCGGCACGGCATCGGCGCTTTTCTCGTCGGCGAAAGCCTGATGCGGCGGGCCGATGTTACCGCCGCCACCAAGGCCCTGTTGAACGGCGCTCAGGTGGAAAGCGCAGCCGAATGAAAGAGCGCACCGCCTTGACCCATCTCGGCGCCGAGGGCGAGGCGCATATGGTCGATGTCGGGGAAAAGCCGGAAACCGAGCGCAGTGCGCTTGCCGAGGGCTTCGTCGTCATGAAGCCGGAAACGCTTTCTCTGATCCTCGCCGGCAACGCCAAAAAGGGCGACGTCATGGGCACCGCCCGCATCGCCGGCATCATGGCCGCCAAGCGCACGCACGAGCTCATCCCGCTATGCCATCCCCTGCTCCTGACCAAGGTCGCGGTCGATATCGAGGCCGACGAAAACCTGCCCGGGCTGCGCGTCAGGGCACTGGCGCGCGTCAGCGGCAAAACGGGGGTGGAGATGGAGGCGCTGACGGCAGCATCAGTCGCCTGCCTGACGATCTACGACATGGCCAAGGCGGTCGACCGCGGCATGACGGTTTCGGGGATCCGGCTTCTGGAGAAAAGCGGCGGCCGTTCCGGCAGCTACAAGGCAGGGTCGTGACGAGCCCCCTCCTGCCCGTATCCGAGGCTCTCGCGCGGCTTCTGGTGGATGCCGGACCGGTCGGCGCGGAGCGCGTGCCGATCGCGGAAGCGGCGGGGCGTGTCCTCACGACCTCCATCAAGGCGCTGCGCACCCAACCGCCCTTCGATGCCTCCGCGATGGACGGCTATGCCGTTCGCGCCGAGGATGTCGCGGCGGTTCCGGCGCGCCTTACAGTCATCGGTGCCGCGCCGGCGGGCCGGCGCTTTGTCGGTAGGATCGGCCATGGACAGGCGGTGCGCATCTTTACCGGCGCGCCCGTGCCCGAAGGTGCCGACGCGGTCGTGCTTCAGGAAGACACGAAAATCCCCGCCGAGGGAGAGGTCGAGGTGCTGGAAAGCGCCGTGGCGGGGCGCCACATCCGGCGGGCCGGCCTCGACTTCGCTGAAGGCGAGGACCTTCTCGAGACGCGCCGCGTGCTCGATGCGGCAGCCATTTCGCTCGCCGCCGCCGCGAACCATCCGACGCTCGAAGTCTTCAGGAAGCCGGTTGTCGCCGTTCTCGCCACCGGCGACGAATTGCTGCCGCCCGGCAGCGAGCCGGGTCCTGATCAGATCATCGCCTCCAACGGCTATGGCGTCGCCGCGATCGCGCGCGCGGCGGGCGCGGACATCCTCGATCTCGGCATCGCTCCCGACGACCGTGCAGCGATCGCCAGCGCCGTCCGCCGGGCGCTCGATACCGGCGCGGATATTCTCGTGACGCTCGGCGGCGCGTCGGTCGGCGAGCATGATCTCGTGCGCGATGTTCTGGCCGGCGAAGGCATGGCCCTCGATTTCTGGAAGATAGCCATGCGTCCGGGCAAACCGTTGATGTTCGGCCGCCTGCAAGGGATGCGGGTGCTGGGATTGCCCGGAAACCCCGTATCGAGCCTTGTCGGCGCGCATATTTTCCTCGTGCCGCTGGTCGCCCGGCTCGCCGCGCGCGACCATTCTCCCGACTTCCGCGACGCCCGCCTCGGAAAGGCAATGACCGCGAACGATTCCCGCGTGGATTATGTCCGCGCCGTCGTGGACAAGGGCGAGGACGGACTCGTGGCGACGGCCTTCGACACGCAGGATTCCTCGATGCTGAAAAATCTTGCGAAAGCGAACGGATTCATCATCCGCCCGCCGCATTCGCCCGCCTCGGCGGCAGGCACCCCCTGCCGGGTGATGATGATACGCTGAACAGATCGCTAATCTCTTCACTAAAATTTAAACAGTTGCAGAACACAAATGGAACAGATAGTGTCTGTTCTGGTTTTGTTTTTCATGATTCCGAAGGGGGACGCGATGCTCACGCGCAAGCAGCACGAACTGCTCCTGTTCATTCATCAGCGGATGAAGGAAACAGGAATCCCCCCTTCATTCGATGAAATGAAGGACGCGCTCGACCTTGCGTCGAAATCGGGAATCCACCGCCTGATCACGGCTCTTGAAGAGCGCGGCTTTATCCGCCGCCTTCCAAACCGGGCGCGCGCGCTGGAAGTATTGCGGCTGCCTGATTCGATCGCGCCGGGCCTGCCGCCCACACGCCGTTTCTCTCCAAGCG
>SCRB01000864.1 GCA_004299545.1 Rhizobiaceae bacterium | reverse complement strand
GCACCGGACGAGCGGCAGATATCGAGGATGATGGCCCTCGCCTCCTCCGCGCTCTCGGCCCAGTGGACAGTACCGCCGGCCTCCTTCACGCGATTTTCGTACGCGTCGAGGTAAAGGTCGAGATGCGCCAGCGTATGGTCCTTGATCTCACGCGCCTTGTCACGCAGCGCGTCGAACTCCGGCAGGGCATCGACGGCCTTCTGCCGTTTGTCGATGAAGCCGGTGCGCACATTGTTGAGCGCTTTCTGCAATTGCGGATCGGCCAGCGCCTCGCGGGCATTTTGCTTGAAGGAGGGGGAGGTTATTTGCATGCGCTCACCCCCTCCCCCCGATGGGCGGACTGTCCTCCATGCCGGCCAGTACCTCTGCAACGTGGCGGGCCTCCACTTTCGAGCCCTGGCGCTTCAGCTTGCCGGCCATGTTCATCAGGCAGCCGAGATCGCCGGCGACGAGCGTTCCCGCTCCCGTCTCTTCGATCCGCACCGTCTTCTTCTCCACGATGGCGTTCGAAATATCGGGATACTTGACGCAGAACGTTCCGCCGAAACCGCAGCAAACGTCGGCATCCTGCATTTCCTTCAGCGTCAGCCCCTCGACGGTTTTCAGCAACTGGCGCGGTTGCGCCCTGATGCCCAGTTCGCGCAGGCCCGAGCAGGAATCGTGATAGGTGATCGTCTCGTGGAAAGCCGCTTCGACGCCCTTCACGCCGCGGACGTCGACGAGGAAGCTGACCAGTTCGAACACCTTGGCGGAGAAGGCCGTGGCGCGCGTCTCCCAGTCGAAATCGTCCTTGAAAAGGGCCGGATAGTGCTTCTTCAGCATGCCGGCGCAGGAGCCTGAAGGCGCCACCACATAGTCGAATGCCTCGAACGCCTCGATCGTGCTTTTCGCGATCGCCTTGGTGTCCTCGCGATCGCCGGAATTATAAGCCGGCTGGCCGCAGCAGGTTTGCGCCGCCGGTACTTCCACGGTGCAGCCGGCATCCTCGATGAGCTTGACGGCGGCGAAGCCGACCGAGGGGCGGAACAGGTCGACCAGACAGGTGACGAAAAGCCCGACCCGGGGTCTGAAAGGTGTCTGGTCGTTCATCCGCTTCGCTTCCATAAACCGGACCGCCCGTTACCGCATTCGGCGCATGTGCCGTTGCTGTCCCGAGCCCATCGCGAAGATAGAAGCCTCGGCAAGAACGGGTCAAACGATTTGTCCGGAAAGCTGTTGCGCCAGCCGTTTGCCAGCATATCGGAACGCGGATAAACAATCATGACCGATAAAGAACAGGCAAGGTGCGATGAGCGGTCTGGCGATGCCCCGTTCCGATGAAAAGACCCTCGCCCGGCGCGCGGAGATCGTCGCCGCGCTGCGCGGCATCGTGCCCGGCGAAGGTGTCGTCGAAACGGTCAACGAGATGCGTGCCTTCGAAAGCGACGGGCTGACCGCCTATCGCCAGTTGCCGCTCGTCGTCGTCCTGCCGGAAACTGTCGAGCAGGTCTCGCATATCCTGAAATATTGCGGCGAGCACGGCATCAAGGTCGTGCCGCGCGGCTCCGGCACCTCGCTTTCCGGCGGCGCGTTGCCGCTCGAAGACGCGGTGTTGCTTGTTATGAGTCGCTTCAACCGCATCCTCGAAATCGACTACCCGAACCGCGTCGCCGTCGTCCAGCCGGGCGTCACCAATCTCGGCATCACCATCGCCGTGCAGGAGGATGGGTTCTATTATGCGCCGGACCCGTCCTCGCAGATCGCCTGCTCGATCGGCGGCAATGTCGCCGAGAATTCGGGCGGCGTGCACTGCCTGAAATACGGGCTCACCGCCAACAATGTCCTCGGCATCGAAATGGCGATGATGAATGGGGACGTGATTCGCCTCGGCGGCAAGCATCTCGACGCCGAGGGCTATGATCTGCTCGGCATCATGACCGGTTCCGAAGGGCTGCTCGGCGTCGTCACCGAGGTGACGGTGCGCCTCTTGAAGAAGCCGGACATGGCGCGCGCGCTGCTGATCGGTTTTCCTTCGAACGAGGAAGCCGGCCAATGCGTCGCCGACATCATTGCCGCCGGCATCATTCCGGGCGGCATGGAGATGATGGACGGGCCGGCGATCCGCGCGGCGGAGGCTTTCGTCCATGCCGGCTACCCGCTCGATGTCGAAGCGCTGCTGATCGTGGAACTCGACGGCTGCGAGGCCGAGATCGACCATCTGATCGGTGTCGTCGAGAAGATCGCGATCGGGAACGGCTCGATTACCTGCCGCATTTCGCAATCCGACGAGGAAAGGCTCGCCTTCTGGGCCGGCCGCAAGGCAGCATTCCCGGCCGTCGGGCGCATCTCCCCCGATTATTACTGCATGGACGGCACCATCCCGCGCAAGCAATTGCCGCGCGTTCTCGCCGGCATGCGGCAGCTTTCTGAGCAATACGGGCTTCGCGTCGCGAATGTCTTCCATGCCGGCGACGGCAACCTCCACCCCCTCATCCTCTATGACGCCAACAACCCAGGCGAATTGGAAAAGGCGGAAGCCTTCGGCGCCGATATTCTGCGCCTGTGCGTCAAGGTCGGCGGCGTGCTGACCGGCGAACACGGCGTCGGCGTCGAGAAGCGCGACCTGATGCCGGAAATGTTCAACGAGACGGATCTCGACCAGCAGATGCGCGTCAAATGCGCCTTCGACCCCGAGCATCTGCTCAATCCCGGCAAGGTGTTCCCGCAATTGCGCCGCTGCGCCGAACTCGGCCGCATGCACATCCATCAGGGCAAGATGCCGTTTCCGGATATTCCGAGGTTCTGATTTCCTCGCCCCTTTGGGGAGAGGTGCCGAGCGAAGCGAGGCGGAGAGGGGTAATGCCGGTCAAAACCCGCAAGCGTGATCCAGAAACAAACCGACGTGCTCGTAGTCTCCGGCATGGCGACAACATGGCCGAAGCGGTTCTGTGGAATGAGTTAAAAGGCTCGAAACTAGGCGGCCACAAATTCGTCCGCCAGATGCCGATCGGCCCATACTTTGCGGATTTCGTGTGTCGAAGCACCAAGCTTATCGTCGAACTGGACGGTAGTCAGCATGCCGACAGCGAATATGATCGAAAGCGTGACGAATACATGCGAGCAGAAGGCTATTCCGTGCTCCGCTTCTGGAATACCGATACGCTGAAACAGATGCGAAGTGTTCGCGAGACGATATTGGCGATGCTTGAAGGCAGATTGGCGGAAGACGTCATCTCTGCCGATCTGCGTTTTATTATGGTCAAAGGTCGTACGTTGTGATGCCCGTCATCCCCTCTCCGCCTCGCTTCGCTCGGCACCCCTCCCCAAAGGGGAGAGGAACAGGGGTATGCCCGTGACCGTCTTCACCCCCACCTCCTCCGAAGACGTTCTCTCCGCCGTCCACTCGGCGCTGGCGGAAGAGGCGCCGCTGGAAATCGTCGGCCATGGCACCAAGCGCGGAATCGGCCAGGCGGTGCAGACGGCACATACCCTCAACCTTTCCGGTCTTGTCGGCGTGACCCTCTACGAGCCTGAGGAACTCGTCCTCTCGGCAAAAGCCGGGACCGCGCTTGCCGCGATCGAGCAGCTTCTTGCCGAACATCGCCAGGAACTCGCCTTCGAGCCGATGGATTACGGGCCGCTTTTCGGCGGCGCGGCGGGCAGCGGCACCATCGGCGGCACGCTCGCCGCTAACCTCTCAGGGCCCCGCCGTATCAGGGCGGGCGCTGCCCGCGACCACATCCTTGGCATCCACGCCGTATCGGGGCGCGGCGAAGCCTTCAAGTCGGGCGGCCGCGTGGTGAAGAATGTCACCGGCTACGACCTTTCCAAGGCGATGGCCGGATCGTGGGGCACGCTCGCCATTGTTACGGACCTGACGTTCAAGGTGCTCCCCGCCGCCGAGGCTGAAACGACGCTCGCCATCCGCGGCCTGACGGACGACCGGGCCGCGAACGCCATGGCGCATGCCATGGGCTCGAGCGCCGAGGTGTCGGGCGCGGCGCATCTCCCGCTCCTCGTTGCGGGCAGCGTCGCGGCCGGCCTTCTTGCCGGCGATGCGGCAACGCTCCTGCGCATCGAAGGCGTCCCGCCGTCGGTCGCTTTCCGCGTCAGCCGATTGAAAGATCTGCTGAAGGCCGCCGGCGCCATGCAGGAAATCGCCGGCGAAGAGTCGCGCCGCCTCTGGCGCGATATTCGCGATTGCGTTCCCTTTTCGGATGAGAAAGACCGCGCCAAGCCGCTCTGGCGCGTTTCCATGGCGCCGTCGGACGGCCATCGCATGGTCGATGCGCTCCGCCGGGAGGCGCCGGTCAATACGTTCTACGACTGGCAGGGCGGCTTGATCTGGCTGATGATGGAGGCCGACCCTGAAGCCGCGACGCTGCGTTCGCTGATCAGGCGCCACGGCGGCGGTCACGCCACGCTTATCCGCGCCACGGCCTCGCAGCGTGCGGCAATTCCGGTTTTCGAACCGCAATCAGCATCGCTTGCCCAACTCTCGGCGCGATTGAAGGAACAATTCGACCCGAAAAGCATTCTCAATCCCGGCCGGATGGGTTTTTGACCTCATGCAGACCTCTTTCACCCTCGCCCAACTGGCCGATCCGAATGTCGCCGAGTCGGAGAAAATCCTGCGCGCCTGCGTGCATTGCGGCTTCTGCACGGCGACCTGTCCCACCTATGTGACGCTCGGCAACGAACTGGACAGCCCGCGCGGCCG
>SCRB01000081.1 GCA_004299545.1 Rhizobiaceae bacterium | reverse complement strand
GTTCGAAGTCGTGCCCGGCCAGAAATTCTTCGAGCGCTGCGAGAACAAGCCGTCCGCGATCGCGCGCCGGCTGAAGGCGATCAATCCCTCGCCCTATTCCTTCTTCATCAATCTCGGCGAGGGTGAATATCTGGTCGGCGCTTCACCGGAAATGTTCGTGCGTGTCAGCGGCCGCCGCGTCGAAACCTGCCCGATCTCGGGGACGATCAAGCGCGGCGAGGATGCGATCTCCGATTCGGAGCAAATCCTGAAACTCCTCAATTCCAAGAAGGATGAGGCGGAACTGACCATGTGCTCCGACGTCGACCGTAACGACAAGAGCCGGGTCTGCGAGCCGGGCTCGGTGCGTGTTATCGGCCGCCGGCAGATCGAGATGTATTCGCGCCTCATCCACACGGTGGATCACATAGAAGGGAGGCTCAAGCCCGGCCTGGACGCCTTCGATGCCTTCCTCAGCCACGCCTGGGCGGTCACGGTGACGGGTGCGCCCAAGCTCTGGGCGATGCGTTTCATCGAGAACCATGAGAAATCGCCGCGCGCCTGGTATGGCGGCGCCATCGGCATGGTGCATTTCAACGGTGACCTCAACACCGGCCTGACGCTCAGGACCATCCGCATCAAGGACGGCATCGCCGAGGTCAGGGCCGGCGCAACCCTTCTCTACGATTCCGATCCGGAGGAAGAGGAAGCCGAAACCGAACTCAAGGCATCAGCCATGCTCGCGGCGGTCCGCGAGGCCGGAGGCAAGAATGCCGCCGGGGCGGAAAGGCACGCCGCCCGCGTCGGCGACGGCATCAACGTGCTGCTGGTCGACCACGAGGATTCCTTCGTCCACACGCTGGCCAACTATTTCCGCCAGACCGGTGCGACGGTAACGACGGTGAGAACGCCGGTTGCGGACGAACTGTTCGATAGGCTGAAGCCGGATCTCGTCGTTCTTTCACCCGGTCCTGGCACGCCGTCCGATTTCGACTGCAACGCGACGATCAGGAACGCGCGCAGCCGCGATCTGCCGATCTTCGGCGTCTGCCTGGGCCTGCAGGCGCTTGCCGAAAGCTATGGCGGGACATTGGGGCAACTGGACACACCGATGCACGGCAAGCCGTCGCGCATCCGCATCAACCGCAAGGGCCTGATTTTTTCCGGATTGCCCGACGATGTGACGGTCGGACGCTATCACTCGATCTTCGCCGACCCGAACCGCCTGCCCGGGGACTTTCTCATTACGGCGCAAACGGAAGACGGCGTCGTCATGGCCTTCGAGCACAAGAGCGAACCCGTGGCGGCGGTCCAGTTCCATCCTGAATCGATCATGACGCTCGGCCAGAACGCCGGTATGCGGATGATCGAGAACGTCGTCGCGCACCTGCCACGCCGGGCAAGGGAGAAGGCGGCGTAATGGACACGCTGTGGGGCTGGTGCCCCTTCAAGTCCCGGCAAAACGAAGCATACCATGCCGCCACAAACTAAACCTCCCTCTCGCGCCGTGAAACTCGCCGCCTGGTCCATTCCGGTGGCGCTCACCGTCCTGGCACTCAAATTCGTCGCCTGGCAGATAACTGGTTCCGTCGCACTTTATTCGGACGCGCTGGAATCGATCGTCAACGTCATCGCCTCCGCCATCGCCCTTTGGGCGATCCGGGTCAGCTACCTGCCCGCCGATCAAAACCATCCCTTCGGCCATCACAAGGCGGAATATTTCTCCGCCGTCGTCGAGGGTGCGATGATCATCGTCGCCGCATTGCTGATCTGCCGCGAGGCGTTCTTCGCATTGCAAATGCCGCAGCCGCTCGAACGGCCCTGGCCCGGCCTCGCCATCAACGCCGCCGCCGCGGCCGTCAACGCCGTCTGGGCGCTTGTTCTCATCCGGCAGGCGAAGATAGCCCGCTCGCCCGCGCTCGAAGCGGACGGGCGCCATATCATGTCGGACGTCTTCACCTCCGCCGGCGTCATTGCCGGCCTGATCGCCGCCGTCACCACAGGATGGCGCGTGCTCGATCCGCTTCTTGCCATTGCCGTCGCGCTCAACATCCTCTGGCAGGGTTGGCGGGTCATCGGCGTATCCGTTCAGGGCCTGATGGACGTCAGTGTCGATTCGGAACAGACCATGCGCATCAAGGACATCATCTCCGCCCATGCCGGAGGTGCCATAGAAGTCCATGACTTGAAGACCCGGATCGCCGGCCGCGCCATTTTCATTGAGTTCCACCTCGTCGTCGACGCGAGCATGAGCGTCGGCGAAAGCCACAGGATATGCGACCGCATCGAGGAAGCACTGAAGGCGGAAATCCAGAGCGTCCGCGTCGTCATCCATGTCGAGCCGGATGACGAAGCGAAGCTGCCGCGTGGAACGGCAGCGGT
>SCRB01000863.1 GCA_004299545.1 Rhizobiaceae bacterium | reverse complement strand
CCGGTCAGCGACAGCATGTCCTCCGCTTCCTGTCCCTCGGCGCGGTGATAATAGAGACGCGCGTCGGCGCCCGGGCAGCGCGCCTCGCATATCCTTTCGTCCTGCGCGAAGTTTTTCGGCGTCGTCGCATAGGAAATCGGAAAATAGAAGCCGTCGCACGTCCGGACGCAGAGCGTGCTGTAGGTTCCCGCCGGAATAGCCGGGAGTTGCGGTGCGTCGTCCGCCGCGGGCTTTCCGCTTGACTCTCCGTTGCTGTCAGCGGGGCTCGATCGATGGATGACGATGCCATTCCCGAGGGTCTGGTCGAAGGCGCCGGCCGCTTTGCCGATTTGCGACGGTCTGGCCGCCACGGTGACGGTACGCGCCGCCCCATCATTGCATCCGTGCGCTTCGGGCGCGCGGCCGATCCGGCGCTTTTCGGCCTGGACCGACCTCCGGCTGGCCAGAATTCCGCGCCGTTCCCGAAGCGTCGAAAGATTGCGTTTCATATGCGCGATCGTTCCATCGAGGTCACGGCATCGGCCGTTTCCGGATGAACCGAAAATGGAAAGGAGCCCGGCGCAGCCGCTTCGCCTTGCAGTGGCGTTGGCGCGCCTCAATTGCTCGATCTGCGCGGCGATGGCGTGGTCGTATCTGTCGCCCAGCGCCGGATCGCCACGTGCTCGCGAAAGCGCCGTCAAACTGGCTTCCAACCGGTCGCAGGCGCGCGAACGGGCGTCGGCCGACGCTGTTGCCGATAGCATGAGCCCTGCGAGAAGCAGGGCTTGCAACGATCCTCGGTGCCTTCGCATACCTGTTCCGGAATTCAACCTGGGCCTGAATAGCACACAGGCCTTAACCGCCGCTTGCGGTCTTTCTTCAAATCGCTTCCGTGTTCTTCCCGACTGCCTATTATCCTGCCGTCGCTTCGCTCTGCACCCGTTGCGAGGCCTCCACCACGGCAAGCGCCGTCATGTTGATGACGCCTCTCGCCGTCACCGACGGGGTCAGGATATGGGCCGGACGCGCTGTGCCGAGCAGGATCGGCCCGACATGCAGCGCGTCGGTCATGGCCTTCACCGTGTTCAGCGTGATGTTCGCGGCGTCGAGAGTGGGGAACACCAGCAGGTTGGCTTCGCCCTGCAAGGTGGAGAGGGGGAAGATGCGGTGGCGCTGCTTTTCGTCGAGGGCCGCATCGCCGTGCATTTCGCCATCCGCTTCGAGCGCCGGCGCGATGCGCTTCAGGATCGCAGCGGCCTCGCGCATCTTGAGTGCGCTCGGGGAATCCTTCGAGCCGAAATTGGAATGCGAGAGAAGCGCCGCCTTCGGCTCCAGTCCGAAACGGCGGATTTCTTCGGCGGCCAGGATCGTGATCTCGGCGATCTCCTGTGCGCTTGGATCGATATTCACGTAGGTGTCGGTGAAGAAGGTGACGCCGCGCTGCGCGATCAGCATCGACAAGGCCGACAATTCGCGTATGCCCGGCTTGCGCCCGATGATGAGATCGACATTGCGAAGATGCTTTTCGTAACGCCCCTCGAGGCCGCAGATCATGGCATCGGCTTCCTCGCGCATCATCGCCAGGGCGGCGATGACGGTCGTGTTGGTGCGCACCATGGTGCGCGCCGCCTCGGGCGTGATGCCGCGCCGGCCCGCCAGATGCGTCAGCAGGTCGACATAATGGCGATAGCGCGGATCGTCCTCGGGATTGACGATCTCGAAATCCTTGCCGAGCCTGATCTTCAGGCCGTGGCGTTTCAGCCTCGTCTCGACCACGTTCGGCCGGCCGATGAGGATCGGCGTCGCAATTCCCTCTTCCAGAACCGCCTGTGCGGCGCGCAGCACGCGCTCGTCCTCGCCGTCGGCATAGATGACCCGCTTGGCGCTCGTATTCTTCGCCGCCGAAAAAACGGGCTTCATGATGAGGCCGGAGCGGAAGACGAAACGGTTCAGCCGGTCGATATAGGTTTCCATGTCCCCGATCGGTCGCGAGGCGACGCCGCTTTCAGCCGCCGCGCGGGCAACGGCCGGGGCGATCCTCAGGATCAGGCGTGGATCGAAGGGCGAGGGGATCAGGAAGTCAGGTCCGAACATCGGCGTTTCACCGGTATAGGCGCGGGCGGCGACGTCCGACGGCTCCTCGCGCGCAAGGGCGGCGATCGCCCTGACGGCGGCCATCTTCATCTCTTCGTTGATGGCGGTCGCGCCACAGTCGAGCGCGCCGCGGAAAATATAGGGAAAGCAAAGGACATTGTTGACCTGGTTGGGGAAATCCGACCGGCCGGTGCAGATCATCGCGTCGGGCCGTGCCTTGCGGGCGATTTCCGGCATGATCTCCGGCGTCGGATTGGCGAGCGCCATGATGAGCGGCTTTTCCGCCATCTGGCTCAGCAATTCGGGCTTGAGCACGCCTGCGGCGGAAAGCCCGAGGAAGACATCGGCGCCCCCTATCACGTCAGCGAGGCTACGGGCGTTGGTGTCCTTGACATAGGCGTCCTTCCAGCGGTCCATTTCCTCGACGCGGCCGCGCCAGGCAACGCCATGGCGGTCGGTGATCCAGATGTTCTCCCGCTTCGCGCCGAGCGAGACCAGAAGGTTGAGGCAGGCGAGAGCCGCCGCGCCGGCACCCGACGTCACGATCTTGATGTCGCCGAACGTCTTGCCGGTGAGTTCGAGCGCGTTGAGGATGGCGGCGGCGACGATGATGGCGGTGCCGTGCTGGTCGTCATGGAAGACGGGGATTTTCATCCGCGCCTTCAGCCGCTCTTCGACCTCGAAGCATTCCGGCGCCTTGATGTCTTCCAGATTGATGCCGCCGAAGGTCGGCTCCAGCGCCGCGACCGTTTCGACCATGAGGGGAATGGTGTTGGCGTCGATCTCGATGTCGAAAACGTCGATACCGGCGAATTTCTTGAACAGGACTGCCTTGCCTTCCATGACCGGCTTGGAGGCCAGCGGGCCTATATTGCCGAGACCGAGGACGGCGGAACCGTTCGAAACGACGCCGACGAGATTGGCTCTGGCCGTGTAGTCGGCGGCCATCGCCGGGTCGTCGGCGATTTCGAGGCAGGGGGCGGCGACGCCAGGCGAATAGGCGAGCGCCAGGTCGCGCTGGTTGCCAAGCGGCTTGGTCGGCTGGATTTCAA
>SCRB01000862.1 GCA_004299545.1 Rhizobiaceae bacterium | reverse complement strand
TAGGCGCATCGCCCGGAGCCGGTTCCATGATCGGCTCCGGGCTTCGAACATCCCTGCGCAGACCGGCGAGCGGAACGCTTCCGCGCCGATGCAGCCTGGTGGTCCCGGGCCGTTCCTCATCTATGCGGCAACCCGACATGCAACGTAAACTGGACCTGCGAACAGGTAGCCCCGTGTGGGAGGCTTATCGCGTCCCCCGAATACCAACGCAAAGGCTCACGCAGAACGTCCGATGCGAGGTCCTCGTCGTCGGCCTCGGTATCAGTGGCGCGATGCTTGCGGAAGCGCTGACCGCCGAGGGTCTTTCGGTCATCGGCGTGGATCGGCGCGGGGCAATGCTGGGCTCGACAGCCGCGACCACGGCGCTGGTGCAGTTCGAGATCGATCAACCGCTTTCCGAGCTCAGTCGCAAAATCGGTGTTTCCGATGCGGAACAGGCATGGCGGCGCTCGCGTTTGGCCGTGACCAACCTGCGCGGCCGCGTCGACGAGCTTGGTATCGACTGCGGCATGGACGCAAGACAATCCCTGTACCTCGCAGGGAATGCGCTCGATCCCGGTGAGTTGCGCAAGGAGGCCGAGGCCCGGCGCGGCGCGGGCATCCGCGCCACCTATCTGACGCCCGCGGCCCTGAAGGAGAAATTCGGCATAGCCCGCAAGGGCGCGATCCTCAGCCACGACAACATTGCTCTCGACCCGAGAAAGCTGACCGCCGGATTTCTCGGTGCGGCACTTGCGAGGAAAGCCCGCTTCTATTCGCCGGTCGAGGTGCTAGCGCTTGCCCCGGGAACGAACGTCGTAGCGGCAGAAACGAAGGGTGGCCCGACGATCACCGCCAGACAGGTCGTGCTGGCAACCGGTTACGAATTGCTCGATGTAGTTCCCGCCGAGACCCATTCCATCATCTCCACCTACGCTATTGCGACGAAGCCGCAAAAAAGCCGGCTATGGCCGGGAGCGGCTTTCATCTGGGAGGCTTCCGACCCGTATCTCTATATGCGCGCAACCGCCGACGGGCGCGTGATCTGCGGCGGCGAAGACGAGGAATTCGTCGACGAACAGACCCGAGACGGGTTGCTTGCCGCAAAGACCCGGACGATCGCGGCTAAGCTGAAACATCTGTTTCCCGACCTTGACACGACACCTGAGTTCGCCTGGACAGGATGCTTCGGAACCACCACCACGGGATTGCCATATATCGGCGAACTGCCGCGCCATCCCGGGATTTTTGCTGTTCTCGGCTATGGCGGCAACGGCATAACGTTTTCGCAGATCGCATCGGAAATCGTGGCGACGACAGTCGCCGGCCGCGAGGATACCGACGCGAAACTCTTCGCTTTTGGCCGGACGAACGTGGTGCGAAAGCTGGTGGATCTGACGGGTAAGCTACTCCCCTGAACTCGGTGCAACCGCGCGTCCTGGACGCACTGCTGAGCGGCCGGCGACCCATATCGGTCAATCCGAGAGGGGCGCGTTCTCTTCCCCGCCGGGGGCCAACTGCGCATCCTGATCTTCTCCATGGCCTTGTTATTGTGCATTGCAGCAACGATATTGCTGCGAGTGCGTTATGACGGCTGCCGTCCAATTCCGGGCGTCACAACCAGGACGGCCCAATTGCGAAACATCTCCGATACAATCGCGCGCCTGAGCGCGTTGCGCGCGCGACACTCCGCTCATGTCCCGAACCATGGAAGACAAGATCGTCTCCAGGATTTGACCGACTTCGGTTCCAATCCGGGGTCGTTGAAAGGCAGATTCCACCTTCCGCCCAGCTTGCCGAAGAATGCGCCACTCGTCGTCGTCCTCCACGGCTGCACTCAGAATCCCGCCGGATACGACCATCATTCCGGATGGTCGCAGCTTGCCGACGAAGCCGGCTTTGCCCTGCTATTTCCCGAGCAGCAGCGCAGCAACAATCCGAACCTTTGCTTCAACTGGTTCGAGCCTGCCGACACCGGACGCGATATGGGTGAGGCGTTTTCGATACGGCAGATGATCGAGGCGGTGGTCCTCAGGCACGGCCTCGATCGAAAGCGCATCTTCATCACGGGTCTCTCGGCCGGCGGCGCAATGGCGGCGGCCATGCTGGCGAGCTATCCGGCGGTCTTTGCGGGCGGCGCCATCATTGCGGGCCTGCCTTACGGCAGCGCGACGACGATCCCGCAGGCGTTCGACCGAATGCGTGGGCACGGCAGCCCTTCGGGAAAGGAACTGCAACGGATGCTTCATCGCGCTTCCGACCATCGGGGACCGTGGCCGAGGATTTCGATCTGGCAGGGCACGGCCGACCAAACGGTCGCGCCGTCCAACGCGGAAGCCGTCGCGGCACAATGGCTGGGCGTTCACGGATTCGACAAGAAGACACCGACGCGTTCGGAAACGGCCGGCAGACTCGCGAAGCGGATCTGGTGCGATGCTGCGGGTGAGGCGATAGTCGAGATCAATATGATCGCCGACATGGGCCACGGTACCCCGATCGGCGATGGCTTGGGCGCTCCCGGCCCTTTCATGCTCGATGCCCGCATTTCATCCACGCGCGAGATCGCGCGCTTCTGGAATATCGACGCGGCGCGGACGAATGGTTCGACGCGCTCGAGTCTTAGGGTAGCTGCGGGTGAAAGCCCGTCCGCCTGCTCGCCGTCGCTGGCCCTTGAAAAGGCGGCGGCGAAGCTTCCAGTTCCGTCAGACGGCGACGTATCCAAACCTCGGCCCGAGCAGGACCCGCATGGCATCAAAACCGTCATCGAAGATGCCCTTCGAGCGGCGGGCTTGATGCGCTAGACACCTCGACACAAAACCGCGCTGAAAGGGCGATCCGGCAGCGACTTCCATTTCTTGACGCCGTTGCACCCTCACTGGTTCTTCTGCCGAGCCAACCCGCCTCTTCGACCTCGATCGTGCAGAGCAGTTCGCCGTTTTCGTCGCGCACGCGCACCAGCCAGCCGGATCGAGCGTCCGTTCCCGATTGTAGGTCGGCCAGGAGATCGATCGCGCAACGAACCGCTTCCTCGCGCGCCGCCTTCAAGCTGGGCATTCGCGACGGAACCTCCCGGCTGCCCTCGCCGTCGCGGTATTCGAAAGCATAGATACCCCCATTCTTGTCATTGGCTGCGGTGACGCCAACCTCGTCGAAATTTCCCTTGCTTTCGGCATCATAGTCATTAGCCGCCATTCCGAAGGTCGCTGTCTGGACCAGGATTGCCCTCGCCCGGTCTAGAGCCGACTCATCGGTTCCCGGCACAATGCTGCCCATGTCGACGGTGACGCAGTCGCCGCCCTCGCCACAAAACAGGACCCGCAGGATCGGCTCTCCGGAAAGCGCAGTCGCCTTGGCGACTTCGGTTCGAATGATCTGCATGAGCAACTCCCGTCAATGCCTGGTTGTATTGTTACAGTTTGACGGCCATCTCCCGGCCCCAGAGACGGAGCTTGCGACAGGATTCGATGAAGCTGGCGACTGCCTTTTGA
>SCRB01000861.1 GCA_004299545.1 Rhizobiaceae bacterium | reverse complement strand
GGCCGAGTCAAGCAGAAAGCCATGACCAAGACACGCTCCGCTCTCGCAATCGCAGCCGCTCTGTGCGGCTTTCTTTTCATACATGGACCCGCACCGGCAGCCGCCGCCACGGACTGGGACAAGGTGGCAAAAGCTCTCGGCAAATCGGGCACGGAGATGCCCGGCGGCATCTACCGGGTCGGGTTGCCGCGCTCGGACCTGCATGTCGTACTGGACGGAATCGCGCTCAAACCGGCTTTCGCGCTCGGCTCCTGGCTCGCCTTCGCGCCCGCGAACGGCAAGACGATGGTGATGGGCGATCTCGTCTTGACCGAAAACGAAATCGAGCCGGTCATGAAAAAGCTCACGGATGGCGGTATCGAGATCACAGCGCTGCACAATCATCTGCTGCATGCACGCCCAGCGACGTTCTACATGCACGTCTTTGCGGAAGGCGATGCGGTAACGCTCGCGCACGCGCTGCATGAGGCGCTCGTCTTGAGCAAGACGCCGTTCGGGTCTACGCCCGCGGCGCCGGTGGCGGCGAAGATCGATCTCGATACCGCGGCCATCGACAAGGCGCTCGGCGCGGCGGGAGAAATCGCGGGCGGTGTCTACCAGATCGGCATCCCGCGGGCCGAATTGCCCACAGAATACGGCATGGCCATCCCCGCCTCTATGGGTACCGCCGAAGCGATCAACTTCCAGCCGACAGGCAAGAGCGAGGCCGCGATCACGGGCGATTTCGTTCTGACGGCTTCGGAGGTCGACCCCGTTTTGCATGCGCTGCGCGAAAACGGCATCGAAGTGACAGCACTTCATAATCACATGCTCGACGAGGAACCGCGCCTCTTCTTCATGCATTTCTGGGCCAAAGGCGGCCTGAATACATTGCTCCCGGGATTGCAGGCCGCGCTCAGCCATGTGGCGATCGCAAAGCAGAAAGCGCCATGATCGCGCGCGCGCTGGCCTGTTTTGTTTTCGCGCTGGCCGCATGGCCCTTCCCGGCGGCAGCGGCGCCGTTCGTGCTCGAGGCCACGATCGCGCTGCCCGGCACGCCCGGCCGGATCGATCACCTGGATATCGATATCGCCCGCAAGCGGCTGTTCGTCGCCGAAGTCGGTAACGGCAGCGTTGACATTGTCGATCTCGACAAGAAGAAGACGATCCATCGGATTTCGGGTCTGGACGAACCGCAAGGGATCGTCTATTCGCCGCAATCCGATCGCTTCGTCGTGGCCTGCGGCGGCGACGGAAAGGTAATGTTCTTCAGCGGTAAAGATTTCTCGCCGCGCGGCATGATCGACCTTGGCGACGACGCGGACGATGCCCGGCTCGACACGCGCAACGGTTATGCGGTTATCGGTTATGGCAGCGGCGGGCTTGCTATCATCGATCCGTCGAAGCCTGCGAGGCTCGCGGCCGTGCCGTTGCCCGCGCATCCCGAAGGGTTTGCGCTGGCGCCGTCGAACGGCCGCGCCTACGTGAACGTCCCCGGCGCCCGTGAGATCGACGTCGTGGACCTTGGCGCACGCAAACGCATGACAGCGTGGGCAATACCGCATCTCTCCGCCAACTTTCCGATCGCGCTGGATGAGAGCGGTCATGCTGCGATTGCCTTCCGCTCACCCGCAAAGATCGCGCTCTACGACATCGCTTCGGGGCAGATCTTGACGGCGAGCGATACGTGCGGCGATGCCGACGATATCTTCTTCGATGCGAAGCGCAGGCGCTTTTATGTGAGCTGC
>SCRB01000860.1 GCA_004299545.1 Rhizobiaceae bacterium | reverse complement strand
AAGGCCGACATCATGTGGGTGCCGAATGTTAAATTCATTCCACTAGTCCGGCACCAGGACGATTTTCCCGAAGAAGTCGCGGCCTTCCATCATGTTTTCCGCTTCGCCCAATCGCGACATCGGCAAAACCTTCACTTCGGGCAATCTTAGCGAACCGTCGGCCACGCCGATCATCCCTCTGGTGACGTCCTCTTTCGTATAGCCGTTGGAGCCGATGATGCGCAGTTCGCGCTGCCAGATATAGCGGATATCCTCCTTCGGGTCGAAACCAGCGGTCGCACCGCAGGTCAAAAGCTTGCCATAGCGCTTCAATGCTTTGAGGGATGGGACCCAGGTGTCGCCGCCAGTGAAATTGACGCATACGTCGACGCCCTTCTTCCCGCTGATCGCCCAAGCTTCGCGCGAGAAATCCGTGGTGGCGTAATTGATGACCTTGTCTGCTCCTAATTCTTTCAGGCGCTGGCATTTCTGATCGCTGCCGGCGCAGGCGATCACGACGGCGCCATGTGCCTTGGCGAGCTGGACGGCCGCCGTGCCGACGCCGCCGCTGGCGCCGAGGATCATCACCAGATCGCCCGCTTTGATCTCGCCATTCGTATGAAGCATTCGGATCGCGGTTCCGAAATTGGCCGGGATACAGGCCGCCTGCTCGAAGGAGAGGCGCGGATCGAGTGGGATGACGAACTGATGCTGGACGCGTACGAATTCCGCCATGCCGCCCTGCACCTGTTCGCCGACCATGCCCTCACCGGTCATCGGATCGAGCAGGACCCTGTCGCCGATCTTGAATCCCTTCACTTCAGAACCGAATCCTGCAACCGTCCCGGCGACATCTCCACCCGAAATAAATGGAAGCTTGACCGGCAGCCCTGGCATTCCGCGCCGGACGAACACATCGAAATAATTCAGCCCGCAAGCCTTGACGTTGACCAGGACATCGCCGGGACGAACCTCCGGAACCGGGAAGTCGCGATAGACGATGTTTTCCACTCCGCCCTGGGCCTCGATCACTGCCGCTTTCATCATCATCTCCCATCGGATTCTAGCCGGCCACGAAGCCCCAAGCCTGCAAGCCAAGTTCCTGAAGCCGCCCCGTCACCCGCTATCGCCAAAACGAATGGTTACATTACAGCGAAGCGCTAATGTATGCAATCGTATATCCTTGTACGCGTTTGTCCTGCAGACCGCAAAGCCTGAAGTGCAGGTCTCGCGACGGGGGACATCTCGCGACTCGCTCTAACCGCTGTGGAACCGGACGGGCTCGGGCGTAAGCTTGCCGGATGCCACGTCCTCGGCCATCTTCCGCTTCAGTATCTTGCCACTTGCCGTCAGTGGAAAGCTCTCCAGCTGAAGATAATATTCCGGCATGTCGTATTTCGACAGGCCAAGCCGATGGAGATGAGCCAGGACGTGGTATCCGTCGAGCTTGACATTGTCCTTGGTGATCACGGCGAGGCAGACCTTTTCGCCAAGCCGGGGATCGGCCACGGGGAACGCCGCCGCCTTGGAGATGGCGTCATGGTGCATTGCCAGATTCTCGATCCTGGCCGGATGGATGTTGTGGCCGCCGCGGATAATCAAATCCTTCTTACGGCCGACGATACGCAGATTGCCCTTGGGGTCGAGTTGACCCAGGTCTCCAGTCATAAACCAGCCCAGCTTGTTGAACGAACGCTCGGTATTGTCCTGGTCGTCAAAATAGCCGAGCATCAGGCAACAGCCCTTCGCCCCCAATTCGCCAACTTCACCGACAGCCACCTCGCGATCGCTGTTGTCCGGATCCCAAAGCGCGAGCTCGAACCCCTCGCATGGACGGCCACACGTGTTGATGATGATTTCCGGCGGATCGTCGGGCCTGGTGTATTGGAAGGAGCAGTTTTCCGTCATTCCGAAACAATTTTGGGGAGTGATGCCGAGCGAAAGCAGGGCGCGCACGGTTTCGGCGGGGATCGGCGAGCCGGCGAGCTGGAAAGAGGTGACTTCGCCGAGCCGGGTCAAACCGCGTCGACGGGCATCCGCCAGAAGGTCGATCGCGTGGGTGGGAACGCCGACGAGATATGTCGCACGGGTTTCGATAATGCGGTCGATGGCGGGCTTGTTGTCGATCGGCGAATGCACGACCAGTTCACCCCCGCAGGCGAGCGTCGTTACCAGCGCCACCGTTCCCATATTGTGACTCATCGGGCTGAGCGTGTAGACGATCGTCTTCTCGTCGAACTTGAAGTCCCTGGCGATCGCGCGGCCGTTCGACAAAAGCGTGTTATCCGAATGCATCACGCCTTTCGGCAAACCCGTCGTCCCGGATGTAAAGGCAAGATAGACGATCCGGTCAGGCGACGTAGAAAACGGCAGGTCGATGGGAGCGGCCGCCGTGAGCCCACCGAACCGTTCGCGTGGGTCGGCGTGACGCCCATCCGGAGTGAGCAGAGGAAGAGAATAGATCTTTTTCAACGAGGGCAGATCGTCGAGCCGGGTGAAAATGTTCTCGACACCGGCGTCCGCGCCATATCCCGCCTGGCCGAAGAACGCGGCGGATTTGGTGCGTTTCAACAGCGCATGAATGTCGGCGCAGGTGTAATCGCGATGCATGGAGGGGCTGCAGACGTAACCCATCCGGGAACAGGCCAGGAGAATGAGCGCCGACTCCACCCGGCTTGGCAGCCAAAGGGAGACCCGGTCACCGACACGCAGGCCGGCTTCGTGCAGATCTCGTGCGACGGCATCGACCCATTGCAGTGCCTCGCGATAGGTCAAGCGCGATTGCGCGTCACGCAACGCATACCGATCCGGCTGGCGTTCCGCCCAATCCCGCAACTGCATATACATCGTGTTGGGCTGCCACCACCCACGCGCATAAAACTCCCGTGCCTGGTCAAGGTCTAGCAACGAAAGAACTGAAGCCATCACTCATCTTTCTGGCGGTGCCGCCGGCCGGCCGAGAGTCCCGCTTCGCAACGGATCGCCGCGGCCGGACCGAAACCGGTGCGGAGCAGGAGCCCGATTGACTGGAAGACGTGGGCAAGTACTCGGCTGATGCGGACGATATTGACGAGACGCATTTCGGCTACATTCCAAGATAGGCGCGCCGAACGTAATCGCTGCGGAGGAGTTCACCGGCGGAATCTTGCATGCGTATGCGTCCTACTTCCAGGACGAGGCCACGTGTCGCGAGCCTCAGGGCCCAGTTCGAGTTCTGTTCCGCCAGGACGACAGCGAGATTCTCGCTGGCTTGAATCTCGCAGATGAGTTCCCCGATTCGCTGGACGATGACGGGGGCGAGCCCGAGCGAAGGTTCATCCAGCAACAGCAGGCGCGGGCGGGACATCAGCGCACGTCCGATCGCCAGCATCTGCTGCTCGCCGCCGCTGAGATTTCCTGCCAGTTGATGCGACCGTTCGCGAAGCCGGGGAAAATAGGAGAATATCTGGTCGAGCCGCTCATGGGCGCGCCCGCGCGGCAGGATGTGCGCACCCGCCATCAGATTCTCCAGGACGCTCGTCGCCGCGAATACCCGCCGCCCTTCGGGCGAAAAGGCGACGCCGCGGCGCACCACGCGATAGGGGCGTTCGCCCGAAACGCTATCCCCGTCGATCCGGATACTGCCTTCCGCGAGCCTGACCAGGCCCATGATCGCCTTGAGCGTGCTGCTTTTGCCGGCGCCATTGGAACCGACCAGGGCGATTATTTCATTCTCCTCGACAGAAAAGGAGACGCCGTGCGTCGCTCTGATCGACCCGTACGCGGCGACGGTGCCTTCGACTTCAAGCAGGCTCATTGACCGTCCCCAGATAGGCTTCGATCACCTGCGGATTTGCCGCGATCTCCGCCGGCTTGCCGGTGCACAACTCCCTGCCGTGGTGCAGCACCACGACGCGCCGGCACAGGCCGGAGATGAAGCGCATGTTGTGATCGACCACGACGACGCTGACGCCTCGGGAATTGATCCGCCGGATCACGTCCGCGACCCTGTCTACCTCCTCGGCGCTAAGTCCGGCGGCGGGTTCGTCCAGCAGGATCACGCGTGGACGCGAGGCGATCGCGATCGCAAGGCCAAGCGTCTTCTGCCGGCCATAAGGCAATTGTTGCGCGGGCACGTCACGCACATCCTGCAGGCCCAGCTCATCGAGAATTGTTTCGACATGCACGATTGCCGCATCACGTCGACGCTTCTGTGCGCCCGTATTCACGAGGGCTGGCCAAAACCCCTTGTAAATCTCGGCGAAAGCGCCACGCAGCACATTGCTCCAGACCGAACGCTCGGGATAGACCGCCGTCGACTGAAAGGTGCGCACCAGCCCACGCTGGACGAGGCTATTCGTTGAAAAGCCCGTTACGACCTTATCCTCGAGGCGGACCATTCCGGTATCGGGCTTCAGCCTGCCGCTGATCAGGTTGATCGCGGTCGTCTTGCCCGCTCCGTTCGGCCCGATGAGACCCACAATCTCGCCGTCCTCGACATGAAAATGCAAATCGGAAATCGCTTGCAAGGCGCCGAAGGATTTGCCGAGCCCGCTGACAACAAGCACTTGGCGGCTCATGCCCCCCCCTTTCGCAAGAGCGCGCTGGCCCGTTCCCCCAGTTCATACAGGCCGCCCGGCAGATAGCGCATGGCCAGAACGAGGACGACGCCGTAAAGGACCCATTGATACTCCACCCAGTTCCTGAGAAGCTCCGGAAGGGCGATGATGAACACCGAGCCGAGCACCGGTCCCCAGAGGCTATTCATCCCTCCGATCACATTCATCACCACGAAGCGAAGCGATTCATCGAAAGTGTAGGAAGCCGGCGAGATGTAATGGACAAACGACGCCTGCAATGCGCCTTGAAACCCTACGAGAAGGCAGGAAATTGCAAATATGGCCACCTTTATCCGGAAAACCGGGACACCGTTGCTCTCGGCCAGGCTTTCGCTGGTTCTGATCGCATCGATCGCTTCGCCGACGTCGGACTTGAGCACACCCCTGCATATGAGGGCGCAGAGCACGGCGACACCAAGACAGAGATAATAGAAGCTGACCGGCGAGGAAAATGCCGGCGGGGCGGGAATGCCCGCGACGCCGCCGGCACCGTTCGTCAGCGACCCCCAGTCGGTGAAAACCCGCTCGGCGAACTCGCAGAGAATGAATGTGAACAGGACGAAATAGACGCCGCGCAGGCGCAGCACGATCGGTCCCAGCAGAAGGCCGAAGAGGCCCGAAACGAGACCGGAGGCACAGAAGGCCAATGGCCATGACAGCCCAGATCCCGTCAGCAGCAATGCGCTGGTATAGCCGCCGATGCCGAGGAACGCGGCATGCGCGAAGGACACCTGGCCCATGCGGAATACCAGGTGAAGGCTCATCGCGCCGACGCTGTAAAGCACGACCAGCGTTCCGACATAAAGAAGGAAGGACTCCGAACTGGCGATGGCGCCGGGCCACGCCGCCATCACCACGATGACGGCGACCGCCGACATGTGGCTGGCACTGAACCGGCTGCCTCTATTGTCGGCCGCTGCCGCGGTCATCGCCGGGCGTGCCGTCACGAGTCGCGCTCCGCATGTCCGAACAATCCCTGCGGGCGCAGCACCAAGACCAGCATGACAATGCCGAAGGATGCAAGTTGCGCCGTCGACGCGCCGAAGAATGTCGTCAGCGAGCTTTCCGCCATCCCCAGAAGAAGGCCGCCCAGCGCCGCGCCGGGGATGCTGCCGAGCCCGCCGAGGATCACCACGATGAACGACTTCATCAGCGGCGTCGCCCCCATGAAGGGCGAAAGCGCGTATAACTGGCCTATCAGGCCACCGGCCAGCGCCGCGAGGCTGGACGCGATAAAGAAAGCCGCCTGATAATGGGCCGCGGCATTGATGCCCTGCGCCTCGGCAACCTCGAGATCCTGGGCGGCAACGCGCATGGCGAGGCCCGGTTTCGTATAGCGCATGAACAGGAAAAACAGCAGCAGCGTGACGGCCGCGATCCCCAATACCACCAGCCGGTCCATTGGCACGACCAGCGGCCCGAAGAAGAAGATCTCCGAATACACCGCCGGCACCGAGCGTTGGCTGACGCCGAACACGATAGCCGCGAGGTAAATCATCACCATCGACAGCCCGAGGGTAGCGATCATGCCCTGCAGTTCGTTGTGATACAGGTGCCGGAGCACGAAACGCTCCGCCAGCAGCGACCCGGCGCCCACCAGCAGGGCTCCGAGCGGCAGGGCCAGCAGGAACGGGACGTGCGCGTCCATCAGCAGGAAATAAAGCGCGAAGCCGCCCAGCATGGCGAACGCTCCATGCGCAAAATTCACGATGCGCATGATCCCGAAGATCATGGTAAAGCCAAGCGCCATCAGAATATAGATGGCGCCCAGATTGACCCCGTTCACGACGACTTGCGCCAGGACCGGAAGCGAGAGCATGCGTGTACCTCCCACATTAGGGCATTTCCGTATTTCCACGAGTCACGGAAATGCTCTATCTCTTTGTTTTTACGCAATTCCGGGCGTAAAACCGCTTCACACTTTTGCTGGAATTGCTCTAGTACATCGAGACGACGTCACGGCGGACTATCTTGCCGTCCTTGACCTGCTCGATGACGATATCCGCCAGTAGCTGGTGATCGATCCCGTAGGTCTCCTTTCCGCCCCAGTGCAGGGGACCGAAGATGGTCTCGTATCCCGTCATCTTGGGCAATTCGGCCTTGACAGCATCGACGTCAATCGAATTTGCCCTGTGCATGGCCTCGAACAGTATTTTCGCGGCATTATACATGACCGGGCACCAGCTGCTCATCGTGCTGCCGTATTTTTTCGCGTAGGCGTCGCCGAACTTCTTCGCCAGCGGATTGTCCGGATTGAAGAAATCGAACGAGATGAAGTCCTCCGCGAGCGGTCCGGCCACAGCCAAATTCTCTTCGACGGAGGGACCGCCGATCTGGATGATGACCCCCTTGAAGCCGACCTGGCGGGCCTGCTTCAGAAGCAAGCCCGCTTCCGCCGGAGCACTCGAGCTCAAATCCAGAACGTCGATCTTGTTCGCCATCATCCGCGTCAGAAGCGGCGTGAAGTCCTTCGTGCTGCGATCGTACATCTCGGTGAATGCAACGTCGAACCCGTCGGCCTTGTAGCCTTTGAGAAGGATCGGCATGACCTGCTGGCCAACGGAATCGTTCGGGTCGACAATGGCTACCCGCTTGGTCTTCGGGTAATTTTTCTTCAACCAGCCGATCATTGCCGGGGCGAACTCCTGGGGGGTGGCCGAGATGCGGAAATTGTAGGTGTTCTTCGGGCCGAGGATCTTCGGTGAGAACCCGTCGTCCAGCATCAGCACCTTCGCCGGCGTCGTGATCGCAAGGGCGGCCAATGTGGGAGGAGTGCCGATCGGGCCGATGATGAACTTGGCGTGGTCGGCGTTGACCAGGCGGGTCGCGGCTGTGGCGCCACCCTGACCGGTGTACTGATCGTCATAGATGATCAGGTGCGGCGTATATGTTTCGCCCCCGATCTTCAGTCCGCCTTGTGCATTTACTTCATCGATTGCCAATTGTACGCCGCGTTGCGTCGCGACTCCCCAGTCTGTCGCACCTCCCGACAGGGTGCCGATGGCGCCGATCGTCAGATCCTTCGCCAACAACGGCATTGGGGACAGACAAAGCGCCGCGGTGGCAAGTGCTGCAAGAAGCTTTGCTACTTTATTCATGTTCCTTCCTCCTGTTTTTCTTTATCCAGTACCGATGGCCTGACTCGGTCAGCGTGGCGAGTGCACAAACCCGTACCGCCGATATCGATATCCCCTCCCACGGGATCGCCGCGCCGCGGCAAAACTTCCAGCCAACCTCAAGATAAGCCACCCGCAAGGCCGGCCAATCGCAAGACAAGGGCAGGCATCCCGTCTGCCCTCATGCGTCCTCGCGTGCATATTCGCGGCCATACTGCTCGACCGCTGCCTCGCGCGTGACATATCCATTGCGGATGTCGGCTTCGATCGCTCGACCGTCGCGTTTTTTCGGATCGCCGTAACCGCCTGCACCGGCCAGCCGGAAGGAAAGGACATCGCCGGGCTCGAGAACCTTGACTTCCTTCGAGCCGAGCTCGACCTCCTTGCCGTCGCGCACCAGCAGGGTACGGGCGGGAGTTCCCGGCTTGCCACCTTCCAGCCCATAGGGAGGAAACTTGTGCCGGTCGCCCAGCAGCGTCACTACCGCCGCGTCGCGCAACTCGACATCCTTGCGCAAGCCGCAGCCGCCACGGAATTCACCTGCGCCTCCTGTGTCGGGAATATATTCCAGCCGGCGAACCAGGACCGGGTTGTTGGTCTCGTGTACCTCGACGGGGATGTTGGCGCAGTTCATGACCGGAGCCATGCCTTCCGCGCCGTCGCATCCGGCCCGGCCGCCATAGCCACCGAACATGAGATCATACATGACCCAGCGGTCTTTCGATCGGTAGTAGCTGCCGATATTGGGGTTGCACCAATGCGTGAAAGCCCCACGCGTGCGCTCGGGAACGGCCTTGGACATGGCACCGTTGACCGCGTCGAAGATACGCACCTGGACCGAGGCGCGGCCGCCGCTGGCGGCCGGGAACGTGGCGTTGAAGAAGCAGCCCTCGCGCGCCACGACCTTGACGACCCGTTCTACCCCCGCAT
>SCRB01000859.1 GCA_004299545.1 Rhizobiaceae bacterium | reverse complement strand
CGCTCATCATCTCCAGAAAGGCTTCGATCCGGACGCCTGGGGCCGTCATTCGCCGCCGCTCCCGCGAGGCGTAGAGGTCTCAAGCGCCGGGCTCGCGATTATCTTCATTGGCTGACGGTCTTCTGCTCCTGCTGCCGCTTCTCGATCTTGTCGAGCGGAACCCTCACCGTGATGACACCGATCCTGGGCTTGACGTACCAGGTGAGCGCGAACATGCCGCCATAGGCGAGGCCGGCAAGGACGAGAAGAACCGTTATCAGCCTGAAAAGAGTGGGCATCAGGGTCAGGACTCATCGATCTGGTCGACCTGCCTCCGCCCTCGGATTGCCGGTCGCGCGTCCGTAATGAAACGCCGTCCCTTCCCTTATGCGGTCACGCCCGGTGCTTTTCAAGGCTTCAAGCAGGAAGGCATCCTTGACGGAAGAGCGGTTTTCATGTCGATACCACCGCAAAGGATGCGGTTTTCCCCATGATGGTGCTGGAGAAACAGGCGAATTTCGATGCGATGGAACTGACCGCCCGGCTCGGTGACCGGTCGATCGTCTTCGTCGGTCTCATGGGTGCCGGGAAAACGGCGATCGGGCGCAAGGCGTCGCAATTGCTCGGCCTTCCCTTCATCGACAGCGACCACGAGATCGAAGGCATCTCGCGCATGACGATCCCCGAACTGTTCGACACTTACGGCGAAACGGAATTCCGCGCGCTTGAGCAGCGCGTGATCGAGAGGCTCCTGAAGACCGGACCGCAGGTCCTGTCCACCGGCGGCGGAGCGTTCATGAATGCGGAAACCAGGCGCAACGTCGCCGAACGCGGTGTCTCCGTCTGGCTCGACGCCGATCTCGACCTTCTCATGCATCGCGTCCAGAAACGGCCGAACCGGCCGCTCTTGCGGACACCAGACCCGCGCGCCGTGATGCGGAAGCTCATGGAGGAGCGCTATCCGGTCTACGCCACGGCGCAGATCAGGGTGAAGACGCGCGACGACAAGCGTGAAATTATCGCCGGCGAGGTGCTACAGGAGCTCGCGGGGCTGCTCGGCGCGAAGCCGCCTGCTTCACGGGGGACGTAAGATGAGCAATGCCGTCAAGGTCGAGGTGGGGCTCGGCGAGCGTGCCTACTCCATTTTCATCGGCCGTAACCTCATCGAGGAGGCTGGCGAGCGCATCGCCGCTCTTTTCGGGGACATACGCGCCGCGGTCGTGACGGACGGCAACGTCGCGTGCTTCCATCTCGATCCGCTTCTGTCCTCGCTTAGGGGCGCTGGCATCGAGGCCGCACCCGTTATCCTGCCCGCCGGGGAAAAGACCAAGAGCTTCGACGCGCTGCAGGAGGCCGTCGATGCCGTGCTCGGCGCCCGGCTCGAGCGTGGAGACATCGTCATCGCGCTCGGCGGCGGCGTCATCGGCGACCTCGCCGGATTTGCGGCCGGCATCATCCGGCGCGGCATGCGCTTCGTCCAGATGCCGACCTCGCTCCTGGCGCAGGTCGATTCCTCGGTCGGCGGCAAAACCGGCATCAACACGCCGCGCGGTAAGAACCTCGTCGGCCTTTTCCACCAGCCCCGCCTCGTCCTTGCGGATACGGGCGTTCTCGATACGCTTTCGCTGCGTGAATTCCGCGCCGGCTATGCGGAGGTCGCGAAATACGGCCTGATCGACCGCCCGGATTTCTTCGCCTGGCTGGAGACAAACTGGCGCGGCATCTTCGACGGTGGTGCGGCGCGCACCCAAGCGATCGCGGAATCCTGCCGAGCCAAGGCCGATGTCGTCGCCCGCGACGAACTGGAAAAAGGCGACCGGGCGCTTCTCAATCTCGGCCATACTTTCGGCCATGCGCTGGAGGCCGCCACGAACTATGACGGCGACAGGCTGGTTCACGGCGAAGGCGTCGCGATCGGCATGGCGCTGGCGCACCGCTTTTCGACGCGCATGAACCTCGCCAGTTCCGACGATGCGGCCCGCGTCGAGGCGCATCTCCTGGCTGTCGGCCTACCGACCCGGGTCGCCGACATTCCCGGGTCCCTTCCCGGTCCTGAGCGGCTTCTCGACTATATCCGCCAGGACAAAAAGGTGGCGCGCGGCGCCTTGACCTTCATCCTCACGCATGGCGTCGGCAAGGCCTTCATCGCCAGGGACGTTCCCGCCTCCGAGGTGCTGGCCTTCCTGAAGGAAAGCCACCCGGGATGACGACGGCTCTGTGGATCATCTGCGGCGCGATCCTGCTGTGCATCATCTTCTCGGCCTTCTTCTCGGGCTCTGAAACAGCCCTGACGGCGACCTCCCGGGCGCGCATGCTTTCGCTCGAGCAATCCGGATCGGCCAATGCCAGGATCGTCAATCGCCTCATCGGCCATCGCGACCGGCTGATCGGCGCGCTCCTGATCGGCAACAACCTCGCCAACATACTGGCGTCTTCGCTTGCGACGTCCGTCTTCCTCGATCTTTTCGGCGCGCGCGGCGTCGCATATTCGACGGCGTCGATGACGGTCCTTCTCGTCATCTTCGCGGAAGTGCTGCCGAAATCCTGGGCCATCACCACGCCGGACCGCTTCTCGCTCGCCGTCGCGCCGCTCGTCAACCTGTTCGTCTTCGTCGTCGGTCCGCTGTCCACCCTCGTCAACCGCATCGTCAGGGGCGTGCTGTGGCTCTGCGGCGTCCGCTTCGACAAGAATATGTCGCTCCTCTCGGCCCGCGAGGAATTGCGGGGAACAGTGGAGGTGCTGTTGCGCGAAGGGGCCGTCGTCAAGCAGGAGCGCGACCGCCTCGGCGGGCTACTCGATCTTGGAGAACTGGAGGTCTCCGATGTCATGGTCCACCGGACGGGCATGATGTCGGTCAGCGCCGAGCAGCCACCGGACGTGATCGTGCGCGAAATCCTGAAAAGCCCCTATACGCGGATCCCGGTGTGGAAGGACTCCATCGACAACATCGTCGGCGTGGTCCACGCAAAGGATCTTCTGCGCGCCCTCAACGAGGCGAACAACGATCCGTCCGCGATCGACATCCTAAAGGTCACCACCAAGCCGTGGTTCGTGCCGGATACCACCTCGCTCCAGGACCAGCTGAATGCTTTTTTGCGGCGCAAGGCACATTTTGCCATCGTCGTTGACGAATATGGCGAGGTCGAAGGCATGGTGACGCTGGAGGACATCATCGAGGAGATCGTCGGCGAGATCGCCGACGAACACGACCTCGAGATGCAGGGCGTCAAGCAGGAGGCGGACGGCTCCGTGGTCGTCGACGGCTCCGTGCCGATCCGCGACCTCAACCGAGCGCTCGACTGGAGCCTGCCCGACGAGGAAGCGACAACCGTTGCAGGGCTCGTCATCCACGAAACCCAGACGATCCCTGAGGAAAAGCAGGCCTTCACCTTCCACCGCAAGCGCTTCATTATCCTGAAACGGGAGAA
>SCRB01000858.1 GCA_004299545.1 Rhizobiaceae bacterium | reverse complement strand
CTTCGCCATGGTCGTGGCCGGCGCAATGATGGTGTCGTAATTGCCCGCCAGCGAGACGGCAAGCGCCGCGAGCGGCTCGGCGAGGCGTTCGGCAAGGCCGTCGCTCTCGGCCAGAAGCACCTTCCTGACGCCTCTCAGCTTCGCCGCCGCCTCGGCGGCCGGCTTGGCGTTCTTACCCGCGACGAGAACATCGACGTCGGAGCCGATCACCAGCGCGGCCGACAGCGCCTTTGCGGTCTGGTCGGAGAGATGGTCGTTGCCGTGCTCGGCGATCAAAAGAATGGCCATTGTTGGTTTCCCTGACTTTCGTCCTCAAGGCTCCCTGAATTCCAGTCAGGCCGAGCCGAAAACGGTTGGTTTCGAGAACCGGAGCGGAGCGTACTTCCGTACGTCGCCTCGGCGAGCGGAGAAACCGGCCGTTTGCAGGCCGGCCTCACCGGAATTAGAGTACGCCCGCCTCGTTCTTCAGCTTATCCACGAGTTCCGCCACGTCCTTGACCTTGACGCCTGCCTTGCGGCCGCCGGGTTCCTCGGTTTTCAAAACCTTCAATCTGGGTGCGACATCGACGCCGTAATCGGCCGGGCTTTTCTCGTCGAGCGGCTTCTTCTTCGCCTTCATGATGTTGGGGAGCGAAGCATAGCGCGGCTGGTTCAGCCTGAGGTCCGTCGTCACGATCGCCGGCATCTTCAATTCCACCGTCTGCAAACCGCCATCCACCTCGCGCGTGACTTTCGCCTTGCCGCCGTCGATCTCGATCTTCGAAGCGAAGGTGCCCTGCGCCCAGCCCAGCAACGCGGCAAGCATCTGGCCGGTCTGGTTGGCGTCGTCGTCGATCGCCTGCTTGCCGAGGATAACGAGTTCCGGCTTTTCGGCCTCGACCACGCCCTTGAGGATCTTGGCGACCGCCAGGGGCTCGACCGCACCGTCGACCTTGACGAGGATGCCGCGGTCGGCACCCATGGCAAGCGCGGTGCGGATCGTCTCCTGCGCCTGCGCCGGGCCGATGGAAACGGCGATCACCTCTTCCGCCTTGCCGGCTTCCTTCAGCCGCAGCGCCTCCTCGATGCCGATCTCGTCGAACGGGTTCATCGACATCTTGACGTTCGCCAGTTCAACGCCCGTCCCGTCCGACTTCACCCTGATCTTCACGTTGTAGTCCACAACGCGTTTCACCGGGACAAGTACCTTCATCAGCCAGAACCTCCGGTCATTTTTCGTCGCAGCGCAACTAACATGGGTTTTGTGCCATCGCTAGTCCGCAGCCGACATTCCTTCCAAAAAACGAGACCTGGAAGGCCCGGCATGGAGCCGTTGGCGGTGCCGAACCGGCGAGGCTTCAGGCGTCAGCGGTTCTTGCCGGGCACCCAAAGCACGTCCTTCCTGCCGTCGTCATTGACTGCGCGCGCGGCGACGAAGAGGAAATCGGAAACGCGGTTGATATATTGCAGCGCTTCGGGCCCGACCTCCTCGTCCTCCAGCGCTGCGAGTTCGACCATCAGCCTTTCGGCCCGCCGCGCCACGGTGCGTGCCAGATGGAGCGCCGCGGCGGCGGGAGAGCCGCCCGGCAGGATGAAGGAACGAAGCGGGCTGAGCTTTTCGTTGAGGCGGTCGATATCCGCCTCGAGCCGGGTCACCTGGGAGGCAAGGATCCTGAGCGGTTCATGGCCGGCCTTGCCGGTCGTGCCAGGCGTTGCGAGATCGGCACCGAGATCGAAGAGGTCGTTCTGGATGGCGGAGAGGATCGCGTCGATCCCGGCATGGTCCGACCCGGTGTGAAGGCGCGCCATCCCGATGCAGGCATTGGCTTCGTCCACGGTGCCGTAGGCGCTGACACGCAGATCGTGCTTCGGCCGTCTTTCGCCGTTGGCGAGCGCAGTGCTGCCAGTGTCGCCGGTCCGCGTATAGATCTTGTTGAGGACAACCATTTTTCCTACCCAATCACACTATTTGCGGAACAGGAAGACCGCCAGCAGCACCAGGACGATGGCGATGAACTGAAACATGACACGTGCCTGCATCAACTGGTTGGAGCGGTTCGGAGGCCCGCCCTGCGCCATATTGATCAGGCCGCTCACCAGGACAATCACCACGGTCGCTATGGCGACGACGGCCAGGATTTCGATAAAGACTGTCATTCTCTCTCCTGGAGCATCATGCGATCAGGTTGTATCGCCACATGCTCTTATCCCTTTGTTTGAGCATGATCCTTTCGGGAAACCGGCATCCACTTTTCCGGATCATGCTCCGACACGCCGACCGCGGCGGTTGTTTTGTGCTCAGGCCCGCGACGCGAGGACACGATAGAGCATCGCGGCCGGCAGCACACGCTTCATCATTGCACCGATTTTCGCCGGTAGTGTTACCCGATAATGCGGCTTGGGCCGTGGACTTTCCAGCGCGTGGAGCAATACTTTGAACACAGCCGCCGGAGTCACGCCGAGCCGGGCCTTCTTTCCACTTTTCAGCCGCGCCATCTCGGCGCGATAGGCGTTTTTGTGAACCGAGTGTTCGATATCGACATAGCGCTCGAACCACGAAAGGCCATTTCGCCCTATTCCCGTATCGACCGAACCCGGCTCGATGAGAGACACGTGGATACCGCTGCCTTCGAGTTCCATGCGCAGGCAAAGGGTCAATCCCTCGAGCGCGTATTTCGACGCCGCGTAGGCGCCACGGTACTTCATGGGGACAAGGCCGAGGATCGAGGAGCAGTTGACGATCCGCCCATGCCCCTGCTCGCGCATCGGCGGGATGAAACGACGCGTCAGGTCATGCCAGCCGAAAAGATTGGCATCGAATTGCCGGCGCAGCGCTTCGACCGGCAAATCCTCCACCGCACCCGCCTGCGCATAGGCGCCGTTGTTGTAGAGCGCGTCGAGCCGTCCACCGGTCCGTGCCAGGACGGCATCGGCGAGTTCCGCGACCGAGCGCTCATCGCTGTAATCGAGCGCAAACGCTTCGATCCCGTCCGCTTCGAGCGCCGCGATGTCTTCCGCCTTCCGCGCCGTCGCAAAGACGCGCCAGCCTTTTTTCTGGAGAGCCCGGGCGCAATAGGCGCCGATGCCCGAAGAGGCGCCGGTGATGAGTATGGTCCGCTTTCGATCCATGAGCCTCTCAAACAGCTGCCGCCATTATCCGAACCGTTGCCGTCCGTCGCCGAATTGCAATTTACCGGAATTTCTTCCCATATTCGCAGGCGGCAGACAATCGGATGACGATTTGAGCAGGATAGGACGTTCCGGCACGGATGTGATGCGGCGTTTCATCGCCGTCAAACGCGTCCTCTTCGACGCGATTGGCCATTTCGATTCCGACGACGGCTGGTCGATGGCGAGCCATCTGGCGATCAGCGCGCTGATGGCGCTGTTTCCCTTCCTGATTTTCGCCACCTCGCTGGCCGGTTTTCTCGGCGCCCACGCCTTCGCCGATACAGCGGTCCATCTCGTCTTCGACACCTGGCCGGAACAGATCGCGGAACCGATAGCGCGGCAGGTGGTGAGCGTTCTGACCGTGAAACGGGGCGGCTTCCTGACCTTGAGCGTCATCGCCGCCGCATTCTTCGCCTCGAACGGCATAGAGGCGCTCAGGGTCGCGCTCAACCGGGCCTATCGCGTGACGGAGGAGCGCTCCTTCGTCTTCCGGCGCATCCAGAGCCTCGCCTTCGTGCTCATCGCCACGCTCG
>SCRB01000857.1 GCA_004299545.1 Rhizobiaceae bacterium | reverse complement strand
CTCTACCCGGTGCGGAGCGCGTTGATGGGCGGCATGCCGCCGAGATGTGATAGGAGCTCGGCGACATTGCCGGCGGCATATTTTTTCAACAGCCGCGCGCGGTAGGCCTCCACCGTACGTGGCGAGATCGACAGCGTGCGGGCGATCTCCTTGCTTGTGCGGCCTTCGCCCAGGTGCATGACGATCTGGCGCTCGCGTGTCGACAGTTCCGCCACGGTGCGTTCCGCCGACAGGTCGGCAAAGCTCCAGACGGCCTGCCGCAGCGGATCGTCCTCGCGCGTCAGCGAATGCCCGCGCACCCGCACCCAGAAGAGCGAGCCGTCCTTTCGCGCCATGATACGCTCGTCCGAATAGCGGTTGCTCTTCTTCAGGGGCTCGACGCCGACATTGCGGATGCGCAGGAACTCTTCGAAGGATGGATAGAGGATGGCGAAGGACTGGTCGATCAATTCGCCTTCGTCATAGCCGAACATTTGGGAGAAAGCCGGGTTGCAGGCCTTGATGACGCGGGTCGCCGTCATGACGATGCCGACCGGCGCATGGCGGAAGGCGGTCTCGTTCAACTCCCTCGTCAATTCCGTCATTTGCGTATTTCCACCATATTGCCGATCGTGGCGCCCGGCGAATAATAGGGGCCGGTTTCCGCCGGACCAAGAAAAAACCGGCCGGTGGAGGTGTGCGGTCGAAACGACCGCCGGAATGAGGAGGAACAACAGGATGAAAAAGCTGCTCGCCGCGCTGGCGCTTGCCGGCACGATGGCCGCCTTGCAGCCGGCCTTTGCCGGTGACGCGGTCAAGATCGCCCTTGTCCACGGATTGTCGGGCTCGCCGCTCGAAACCTATTCCAAGCAGACCACGATCGGCTTCAATCTCGGTCTGGAATACGCCACCAAGGGCACAATGACCGTTAATGGCCACAAGATCGAAGTCATCGAAAAGGACACCCAGTTCAAGCCGGACGTCGCCCGCACCATGCTGGAGGAAGCCTATAATGACGATGACGCGCTGATCGCGGTTGGCGGCACGTCTTCCGGCGTGACGACGGCGATGCTGCCCATCGCGGCGGAGAACCAGAAGATCCTCATGGTCGAGCCGGCCGTGGCGGATTCGCTCACCGGGCCCGATTCCAACCGTTATGTCTTCAAGACCTCGCGCAATTCCTCGCAGGACATGCAGGCGCAGGCGCTGGCTCTCAAGCCGGACAAGGACCTCTATGTCGCGACGCTGGCGCAGGATTACGCCTTCGGCAAGGACGGCATCGCCGCCTTCAAGACGGCGCTCAATGGCAGCGGCGCGCATGTCGTCGACGAGGAATATGTGCCGATCAAGACGACCGACTTCACCGCCACCATCCAGCGCATGTTCGATGCCCTGAAGGACAAGCCGGGCCGCCGCGTTATCGTCATCTACGTCGCCGGTATCGACGCCTTGACGCCGCTGGTCGCCGCCGATCCCGGCCGCTACAACATCAAGATATCGACCGGCGGCAATATTTTGCCGGTGATGAAGGCCTACAAGCAGGTGCCGGGAATGGAGGGAGCCACCTACTACTATTACGGCATCCCGAAGAATCCGATCAACGACTGGCTCGTGAAAGAGCATGAGAAGCGTTACCACCAGCCCCCGGATTTCTTCACCGCGGGTGGCATGGCCGCGGCGCTCGCCATCGTCAAGGCGATCGAGACCTCTCCCGACCTGAAGACCGATTCCCTCATCAAGACCATGGCAGGCATGACGTGGGACACGCCGAAAGGGCCGATGACCTTCCGCAAGGAGGATCATCAGGCGCTGCAGGAGATGTATCACTTCAAGATCAAGGTCGATCCGAAGGTTGCATGGGCGATCCCTGAACTGGTCGATGTCATCAAGCCCGACCAGATGCACATCCCGATCGGGCGGAATGACGAGAAGTGAGATACGGCAGTAGGCAGTCGGCAATAGGCAATCGGGTAGCGGCACCGGAGACGCCGTCGCCCTTTTTATCCGACTGCCGAATGCCTGCTGCCGAATGCCCAAGATGTCTTCCATCCGCACCGAGAACCTGACGATCCGCTTTGGCGGCCACGCGGCCGTCAACGGGGTGACGGTCGGCTTCCAGCCTGGCGAACTGACGGTCATCGTCGGGCCGAACGGGGCCGGCAAGACAACCTGGTTCAACCTGGTTTCCGGCCAGTTGACCCCAACGGAGGGTCGCATCTTCAAGGGTGATAGGGAGATCACGTCTCTTTCGCCTTCCGCCCGGGCGAAGGCCGGCATCGGCCGCGCCTTCCAGCTGACCAATCTCTTTCCACATCTTTCCGTGCTTGAAAATGTCAGGCTCGCCGTGCAGGCGCGGCAAGGGGCCGGCGCAGGCATTTTCCTCCGTGCCTCGGCACTGACGGCACTGCGCGACGAGGCGCAGGCGGTCCTCGAGCGCACGCATCTTTCCCGCGTTGCCTCTTTGCCGGCGGCCGCGCTGCCGCATGGCGACCAGCGTAAGCTCGAGGTCGCCCTTCTGATCGCCATGCAGCCCGACATCTTCATGTTCGACGAGCCGACCGCCGGCATGTCGGCCGACGAAGCCCCGGTCATCCTCGACCTCATCACCGGTATCAAGCAGGACAGGTCGAAGACGATCCTGCTGGTCGAGCACAAGATGGATGTCGTGCGCACGCTTGCCGACCGGATCATCGTCTTCAATAACGGCGAACTGATCGCCGACGGCGAGCCGGCGAGCGTGATGGCGCTGCCTGTCGTGCGCGAAATCTATCTCGGCGTCGGCGAGGAGGAGGTCGCATGAGCGGCGCCATCCTCAGGCTCGATGATATTCACACCGATATCGCCCAGTATCAGGTTCTGCATGGCGTGTCCTTCGATGTGCCGGAAGGCGGCGTGCATGTGCTGCTTGGCCGCAACGGGGCCGGCAAGACGACGACGCTGCGCACCATCATGGGCCTGTGGCGGGCGAGAAGCGGTACCGTCGTCTTCCGCAGCCAGGAGATCACGCGGCTCCATACCTCCGACATCGCCCGGCTGAGCATCGCCTATGTGCCCGAGAATATGGGCATTTTCGGCGATCTCACCGTCGAGGAGAACATGCGGCTCGCTGCCGCCCGCGGCCGTTTCGACGACAGCCGTTTGCAACGCATCTTCGCGCTTTTCCCGGCGTTGGAGCGGTTCTGGGGCAAGGAGGCTTTCGCTCTCTCGGGCGGCCAGAAGCAGATGCTGGCCATCGCGCGCGCCATCGTCGAAAAACGTGAACTGATCCTGATCGACGAGCCGACAAAGGGCCTCGCGCCGGCGATCATCCGCAACATGATTGCGGCGTTCCGGGAGATCGCAAAGGAAACGACGATTTTACTGGTGGAGCAGAATTTCCATTTCGCCCGCGCTCTCGGGCAGGGTGTCGCCGTCATTGAGGACGGGCGCATCGTCCACCGTGGCGGGATGGCCGCGCTGGCCGCCGACGAGGCGTTGCAGACACGGCTCTTGTCCTTGTCACTGGAGGGTCATCCATGAACATCGCTGTTCGGGCGCTCTCTGCCACCTTCTCCCGCCTCGGCGGCGTTAATCTGCTGCCCCTCATTCTCGCCGTCATCGCCCTGCCGCTGATCGGATCGTTCTCGTCCTGGGTGACGCTGACCGCCGCCGGGCTTGCCATGGGCATGATGATTTTCCTGATGGCGTCAGGCCTGTCGCTTGTCTTCGGCCTCATGGACGTCCTGAATTTCGGCCATTCCGCCTTCATTTCCTTCGGCGCCTTCATCGCCGCCTCGGTGCTTGCGGCGCTCGCTTCCTGGCTGCATGGGAGCAACCCGGCGCTCAATATCGCCGCCATCCTGCTCGCGATCGCGGCGGCAACGGCCTTCGGTGCGCTGGCGGGCTGGTTTTTCGAGCGCGTCATCATCCGCCCCGTCTATCACGATCATCTGCGCCAGATCCTGGTGACGGTCGGAGCGCTCATCATCGCCGAGCAGCTTATCCTGGCGATTTGGGGCGGCTCTCCCGTCGCCGTGCCGCGCCCCGCGATCCTGTCCGGCTCCTTCGTCATCGGTAATGCGACGATCGAAATCTATCGCGTCTTCGCCTTTGTCCTTGGTCTCGCCGTCTATGGCCTGCTGACGCTCGTTCTCAACCGGACGCGCATCGGGCTCCTGATTCGCGCCGGCGTC
>SCRB01000856.1 GCA_004299545.1 Rhizobiaceae bacterium | reverse complement strand
AAGACGGCGGGCGCGGAGGACGTTGCGCCGGAAGCCAAGTCGGCCGAGGCAAGCGCGGACAGTGTTTCCGAAAATTCGGAGCAGCCGCAAAAAGTCACCTCTCATGCGGCCGTCACGCGGCCACCTTCTCCCCACGGGGGAGAAGAGGGAACCGCCGCATCGCCGCGATCCATCTCCCCTCGGGGAGAGGACGCGAGCGAGAGCGAACGGGTGAGGGGGCAAGCGGTCATGCCAAGGCCGTTGGCAGGCGGCAATGCAGCACCGCGTCCCGCCGGGGAAAAGCCGCTCGCTTCGCCGGCCGTGAGGCTCCGGGCGAAGGAAGCGGGGATCGATCTCAGGCAGGTACCGGGCACCGGCCCCGCGGGCCGGATCACCCATGAGGACATCGATGCCTTCCATGCGCGCGGGCCGCGGCAAGGAGCGCGGGCGGCGGGACTGGCGGCAGACAATTCGGTCGAGGAGGTCAAGGTCGTCGGCCTCAGGCGCCGCATCGCCGAGAAGATGGCGTTGGCGAAATCGCGCATCCCTCATATCACCTATGTCGAGGAGGTCGACGTCACGGCGCTGGAGGATTTGCGCGCGGCATTGAACAAGGACAAAAAGGACAACCGGCCGCGCCTGACGATCCTGCCCTTCCTGATGCGGGCGATGGTCAAGGCGATCGCCGTCCAGCCGGCTCTCAACGCCACTTTCGACGACGAAGCCGGCATCATCCGCCGCTCCGGCGGCATCCATATCGGCATCGCGACGCAGACGCCCGCGGGATTGATGGTACCGGTCGTGCGTCACGCCGAGGCGCGCGACATCTGGGACTGTGCCGCCGAAGTTGGCCGCGTTTCGGAGGCGGCGCGCGCCGGCACGGCAACACGCGAGGATCTGGCCGGCTCGACCATCACCATCACTTCGCTCGGCGCCATTGGCGGCGTGGTGACGACCCCCGTCATCAACTATCCGGAAGTGGCGATCGTCGGCGTCAACAAGATCATGATGCGGCCCGTCTGGGACGGCGCGGAATTCATTCCGCGCAAGATGATGAACCTGTCCTCCAGCTTCGACCACCGCGTCATCGACGGCTGGGATGCCGCGACCTTCGTGCAGAAGCTCAAGACACTTCTCGAAACGCCGGCGCTGATCTTTGTGGATTGAGACGAATGGAAGCAGTCCGCCCCTCTCCGGCCCTTCGGGCCACCTCTCCCCAAAGGGGCGAGGAAATGCTGCCGCAACGCCGGCGCTCTCCCAGCCTGGGTTCCTCGCCCCTCTGGGGAGAGGTGACGAGCAAAGCGAGGCGGAGAGGGGGCTTTGAGGTGGAACTCCGATGAAGGAAATCTCCTGCAGGATTCTGGTCATCGGCGCGGGGCCGGGCGGCTATGTGTGCGCCATCCGCGCCGGCCAACTCGGCATCGATACCGTCATCGTCGATGCCGGCAAGCCAGGCGGCACCTGCCTCAATGTCGGCTGCATTCCTTCCAAGGCCCTGATCCACGCCGCCGAGGAATATCACAAGCTGGCCGCGATAGCGGACGGTCGCAGTCCGCTCGGCATCGGCGCGTCATCGCCCGAACTCGATTTCCGGAAAACCGTGGCGTGGAAGGACCGCATCGTCGGCCGTCTCAACCTCGGCGTCTCGGGCCTGCTCAAGAAAGCGGGCGTCAAGATGGTCGGCGGCTGGGGGACATTCCGGGACGGCAAGACGATCGAAGTCGAAACCGAAACCGGGCCGCAGATCATCCGCGCCGACACGATCGTCATCGCAACCGGTTCAGTGCCGGTGGAACTGCCTTCTCTCCCGTTCGGGGGCACTGTCGTTTCCTCCACGGAAGCGCTCTCGCTCGATGGCGTGCCGAAGGCGCTTGCCGTTGTCGGCGGCGGCTATATCGGCCTCGAACTCGGCACCGCCTTTGCCAAGCTCGGCGCGAAGGTGACGGTGGTCGAGGCGCTCCCCCGCATCCTGCCGCAATATGACGCCGAACTGACGCGGCCCGTCGCCAAAAGGCTCGACCAGCTCGGCATCGAAGTCGTCACCGAGGCGAAAGCGAAGGGGCTCGCCAAAAAGGACAACGCGCTTGTCGTCGAGAGGGGCGGCGAAGAGCGGCGGATCGCGGCCGACACGATCCTCGTGACCGTCGGCCGCAGGCCCTCGACAAAGGG
>SCRB01000855.1 GCA_004299545.1 Rhizobiaceae bacterium | reverse complement strand
GCGCGTGATACGGCACCATGGGGAACATGTGGTGTTCGACATGGTAGTTCATGTTGAGGTAGATGAAGCGGCTGACGGGATTCATGTAGACCGTCCGGCTGTTCAACCGATGGTCGGTGACATTGTCGGCCAGTCCGCCATGCTGCAGCAGGCCGCACATCACCATGTGCCAGGCGCCATAAAGCCGCGGCACGCCGACCAGCATCAGCGGCAGCCATGAATGCAGAGCGAGGGCCAGCGCGACGGTCGCGATGTAGATCGCCAGCCAGACGCGGGCGATGCGGATCGCCTTCGGCTGCTCGGGCTCCGGGATGAAGGTCTTTTCCGCCACGCCGACGACGCCGGCGGCGTTGCGCAGCATGTCGGTCATCGCATGCCAGACATCGATGATGCCGAAGAAATTCAGCATCGCCCGCACAAGGTCCGGCGGCCGCATGACGGCGATTTCCGGATCACGTCCGACAATGATCGTGTCGGTGTGGTGGCGCGCATGGCTCCAGCGCCAGGTCACCGGATTACGCATGATCATGAAGCAGGCGAGCTGATAGACGACGTCGTTCATCCAACGTGTCCTGAACGCCGTTCCGTGGCCGCATTCATGCCAGCGCGAATCCGTCGAGGAGCCGTAGAGCACGCCGTAGGCGAAGAAGAACGGAACGCACCACCACGTGCCCCAGAACCAGATGCCGCCTGCGGCGCTGACGGCGAAAGCGGCGATCCAGATGATAGTGTCACGGATCGCCGGCCCGTCCTCGCGCCGCATCAGTTCCTTCATCTGCTTGCGCGGCACATCGGTATGATACCATTCCGCGGTGGCCAGGCCGGTCTCGACGGCGCGCCTAGTATCGCGGCCGACCAGGCTGTAGTCACGCTTCGACGGCCGGACGCTGTCGGCGGCAGCGGCTATGTTCATTGCGGCCTCCCTCCAAGAGGTATCCATGCCGGAACCGGGGAAATTACCATTCCAAGGATAGCCATATATCGCACATCGCTCAATATCACTCATAAGTGTTGCAATATTTTCTATCATAATCTATCATTCCCGGCGAGGAACAGATGATCGTGAAGCGACCGACCATTGCCGATCTTGCCCGGGCTTCCGGCGTCAGCGTCGCGACCGTCGACAGGGTTCTGAACGCCCGGCTTCCGGTAACGGAGCACACCGCGCGGCGCGTCTACGAGGCGGCGACCGAGATCGGATTCCACGCCGCGGGCCTGATCGGGCAGCGCCTTCATCGCGAGTTTCCTGAATACAGGCTGGGGTTCTTGCTGCTGCGGCCGAAAGATCCCTTCTACCGTGCCTTTGCCGCCGAACTGACGGAGGCCGTCTCGCAGTCGCAGCAATTCCGTGGGGTCGCGTCGATCGACTTTACCGAAACGCTGGCGGTGGATGAGACCGTCGAGAGGCTGCGCCGGCTCGCTGCCGGATCGCACGCGGTCGCCCTGGTCAGCCCGGACCATCCGATGCTGACAGCGGCCGTCAAGGAGTTGAAGGAGCGTGGGATTCCCGTCTTCGCGCTTTTGTCGGATTTCGCCAACGGCGTACGCGACGGCTATGTCGGGGTGGACAACATGAAAGTCGGACGCACCGCCGCATGGATGATCGCAAATTGCGCAAGGAAACGTGGAAAGGTCGCGCTTTTCGTCGGCAGTCACCGTTTCCATGGCCATGAACTGCGCGAGATCGGCTTTCGCGCTTTCTTCAGGGAAAATGCGCCTGGCTTCACG
>SCRB01000854.1 GCA_004299545.1 Rhizobiaceae bacterium | reverse complement strand
CTGCGCTTCGCCGAACTGGAGATCGGCCGCACCATCCGTACCAGCCCGCGCACGATCACGGCAGACGACATCGCGCATTTCGCCCGCTTCACCGGCGACACCTTCTATGCCCATACGGACGCGGAAGCCGCGAGCGCCAATCCGCTCTTCGGCGGCATCGTCGCCCATGGCTATCTGATCCTCTCTTTCGCCGCCGGCCTCTTCGTCGACCCGGCGCCGGGGCCGGTGCTTGCCAATTACGGCCTCGACAATCTGCGCTTCATCAAGCCCGTTCCGCCGGGCGAGGAAATTTCCGTCCGCCTGACCGTCAAGGAAAAGACGCGCCGCAACAGCGAATACGGCGAGGTGCGTTGGGATGTCGCCGTGACGAACGGAAAGGGCGAGGATGTTGCGGTCTACGAGCTTTTGACGATGAACGCGATGTGAGCGAGCCTCGAAGGCGCACTTATTTCGACACGAATGCGATATTTCCCACCAGATCCACTGCCGTCCTGAGCGCCGCGCCCGCCGCCACGACCATTTGCGGCAGCAGCATCCATTCCAGCGTCCAGGCCGAGCCGGAACGCTCGTTTTCATGCACCAGCGACTGGTGCATGCCGGAAACGAGTGTCGCGTTGAAGCGGGCGAGCGTGACGAGAATTTCCGCGCCGACCGGATTGACCTTGTGCGGCATGGCGGACGATCCGCCGCCACTCTTGATTTTGATCTCGCCGACCTCGCTTTGCGCCGCGAGCACCATGTCCTGCCCCATCTTGCCGAGACTGCCCGTCACAAGCGACAGCCAGTCGGCAAGGACGACGACGCCGTCGCGCTCCGAATGGCGTGCGAGAATAGGATCTCGAACCTTCAAATCTTGCGCAACCTTCCGGCGAATCGCGTCCTTCCTTTCGCCAAGCAAATCCTGGGTGCCGACGGCACCTCCAAGAGAAAGGAGATCAGCGTCCCAGAAGACTTCCGACAACCCGTCCACGTGCCGTACGAGTGGCTGGCGCCAACTTAAAATCTTCCGGGATGCGGCAACGGGCAGGGCCGCCTGCATTCGCGTATGCGCCATTACTTCAATCTTGCCGTCTCGGGCGTTGAGCGCATCGAGCGCGTCGATCACCTCGTCGATGCGTCGCTCGAGAATATCGAGCGCGCGGCCCATTCGAATCGCCAGGCTGGTGTCGATCACGTCCTGGCTGGTCGCGCCGAAATGCACGTGCCGGGCATGCGGTTCGCCCACAGCGGCCCGCAATTGCCGGACTAATTCCGGCACCACCACGCCGTCCCGCGTGGTTCCGTCCCGAAGCTTTGCCCAATCCGGCTGGAATGACGCCACTGCTTCCGCGACGGCGGACACGGCCGCTTCAGGGATCAGCCCTGCTTCCGCCTCGGCAGCGGCAAGAGCGCCCTCGAAGGCGAGCATGGCCTTGAGATCCGCCTCGGCGGAAAAGAAGGCCGCAACTTCTTCGTCCCCGAGGAGACCGGACAGGAAAGGATGCTCGAAAACGGAAACGCTCATGCGCTTTAGGACAGCATCAGATATCGAAGAAAACTGTCTCGTTTTCTCCCTGCAAGTGGATATCGAAATGATAGGTGTCGCCCTCGGCGCGCGCGATCAGCGTCGGAACGCGCACTCTATGCTCGATCCGTTGCAGGATTGGGTCCTCTTCATTGGCCTTCTGCTCGTCGCCGAAATACATGCGCGTCTGGAGGCCGATATTGATGCCGCGGGCCACAATCCAGAAGGTGATATGCGGCGCCATCATTCGGCCGTCGCGAAACGGCACGCGACCGGGCTTGATCGTCTCGAAGGCGAATTCGCCAGTCTGCATATCGGTCGGGCAGCGGCCCCAGCCGGTGAAGTTCGGATCGGCCGCGCCGCGCATTTCGGACGGGCTGTTGTAGAGCCCCGCCGCATCCGCCTGCCAGATCTCGATCAGGGCGTCGCGAAGTGGCATTCCGGCACCGTCGATCACATGGCCCTTGACCGTGATGCGCCCGCCCCTGGTCTTGTCGTTGACCATGGACTTGCCGAGATCCTCGGGATAGACGCCCCCGATCTCGCAGAAATTCGGCACGCAGCCGATATGGACATAGGGGCCGGCCGTCTGCGACGGCGTTTCCTTGAGACGGTTGAGGGACTGGAGCATGTTTCTTCCTACCGATAGACTTCGCTGCGATAACCGATCCGGACCACGAGTACGATCGGACGCGCGTCATGAATCTCACAAATTACGCGATAATCGCCTATTCTGTACCGCCACAATTGCTCTTTGGAATTAGCAAGCGCAATTCCCAGACTTCTCGGATTTCCGAGCGGGGCGACCCTGTCATCCAAATAGTCGATAATTCGGCTGGCCGCCTGCCGATCAAGCTTCCGCAACTCTTGCTTGGCCGAGGTCAGATAGTCAATTGTCCAAGCCAAGCTCTTTTCTCACCTCAGCCGAGGAGTGGATTTGTTCCTCACCTTTCCGCAAGCGCTCAAGAGCGTCAGTCGCGAGGTAATAGTCCTCGATATCCTCAAGGCCGCGCGCAATGAGTTCCCGTAAATAATAGGCTTTGGTGCGACCAGTCCGAGCGACGAGATGATCAAGGCGTTTCTCGGTTTCAGGATCAAGACGGATCGATGTGGGCATAGCTGCAAACCTCGTGTGCGATATATGTATTCATTGTATCGCTAGCCCCAAAGCGCATCAATTCCCCTCGCGCCGATTCTCGAAGAACGTCGAGCGACGGCCTCTCAGCACGATATCGAATTTATAGGCTCGCGCATCCATCGGGATCGTCGCTTCCATGTCGAGCACCGCGATCAGTTGCTCGACGGCGGCCCTGTCGGCGACCGTCCCGACGATCGGGCACTGCCAGATCATCGGATCGCCCTCGAAATACATCTGCGTGATAAGCCGCTGCGCGAAGCCATGCCCGAACATCGAGAAATGGATGTGGGCCGGGCGCCAATCGTTGGCTCCGTTCGGCCAGGGATAGGCGCCGGGCCGGACGGTGCGGAAGGTGTAGAAGCCGTCTTCGTCCGTGATGGTGCGGCCGCAGCCGCCGAAATTCGGATCGAGCGGGGCCATATAGCCTTCCTTCTTGTGGCGGTAGCGGCCGCCGGCATTGGCCTGCCAGAACTCGACCAGCGCGCCGGGCACAGCCTTGCCGCGCTCGTCGAGCACGCGGCCATAGACGATGATGCGTTCACCGATGGCGCTCTCGCCGGGCTTGGCGAAATTGTGGATCAGGTCGTTGTCGAGTTCGCCCAGGATGGAATGGCCGAAGACGGGCCCGGTGATCTCGCTGATCGTATTGTCGAGCGAGAGCAGCGCCTTTTGCGGCGAGCGCAGCACCGAGGTCTTGTAGCCCGGCGCGAAGGCTGGCGGGTGCCAGTTGCGGTCGCGCTGGAAGAAGGAGCCCGTCTCCGGCGTCTTGTTCGGTATCATCGTCTGACCTCTATCGTCCTCGTTCCTCAAGCGACAGCCGCCTCGCCCGGCCGCTGGCCTCAATAAGGCAATCCCACATAGTTCTCCGCGACCGCCGTGGATGCCGCTTCCGATCGCGAAAGATAGTCCAGTTCCGCCTCCTGTATGCGGCGTCCGAACGGACCCGTCTCGGGAAAGCGGTGCAGCGTATTCGTCATCCACCATGAAAAGCGTTCCGCCTTCCAGACCCGCGCAAGCGCCTTTGCCGAATAGGCATCGATACCCGCTTCCGACCCCTCGCGATAGAATTCCACGAGCGCATCGAAGAGATAACGCACGTCGCTTACGGCCAGGTTCAGGCCCTTGGCGCCGGTCGGCGGCACGATATGGGCCGCATCCCCGACGAGGAAGAGCCGCCCGAAACGCATCGGCTCGGTAACGGAGGAGCGCAACGGTGCGATCGACTTCTCGAAGGACGGCCCGACGGTCACATGCCCGGCGGCTGCTTCGGGCAGGCGACGGCGAATTTCATCCCAGAAGCGTTGGTCTGGCCAATCCTCCACACGGTCGTCGAGCGGACACTGGACATAATAGCGGCTGCGCGTGTGAGACCGCATCGAGCAGAGCGCGAATCCCCTCTCGTGATTGACGTAGATCAGTTCATGGTCGACCGGCGGCCTCTCGACCAGAATGCCGAGCCACCCGAACGGATAGCCGCGCTCGTAATGCTGCACCGCCTTCTGCGGCACTGATCGGGGGCAGATGCCATGGGAGCCGTCGCAGCCGGCAATGAAATCGCAGTCGAGACGACGCGTGATGCCGTCCTTCGAATAGGTGACAAAGGGCGCATTCGTATCGAAATCGTGCGGCTCGACATCGGAAGCCTCGTAGACGGAAGTCGCGCCGTCGCTGTTACGTAAATCCATCAGGTCGTGCGCCATTTCCGTCTGGCCATAGACAGTGACGCGCCGGCCGCCGGTCAGCCCATGAAGATCGATCCGGTGCAGACGACCGGAAAAGGCAATTGAGAAACCGTCATGCGGGAGCCCCTCGCGATGCAGCCGCCCGGCGGCACCGGCTTCGTCCAGGAGCGAAACCGTCCCCTGTTCGAGGACACCGGCACGCACCCGGCCGAGCACATGCTCCTTGCTCGTCCGCTCGAGGATGACGTTGTCGATGCCTGCTGCCGTCAAGAGGCGGCCAAGCAGAAGGCCGGACGGACCCGAACCGACGATGGCGACCTGTGTGCGCAAATCCCTTCCTCCCTGCCATATCAGGATCGAACGGGTCGCGCACGGCCGCAATGGACAAAGCTTGCAATAAATTGGACTATCCCACCATACCGGAATCAGATGGCGAAATGCGAAAGAAAGTCCCGACCTATCGGCTCTATCGGCAGGAAGTCGATGAAAACAGCGATTTCTGGCTTCATTGCGAGGATCTGCCGTTTCGCAGCCGCCCGCATCGCTGGGAGATCGATCCCCACAGGCACGACGTCTTCTTTCAAATTTTCACCATACTGAAGGGCGGCGGAGAGGTTCTCGGAGAAGACCGGGTGCAGCGCTTCTCTGCTCCTTGCGCGATCGTCATTCCGACCGGCGTGGTGCATGGCTTCCGCTTCGAGCATGAAAGCGACGGCATGGTTCTCACCATATTGGCGGACCGGCTCGAGGCGATTGCCGCCATGGACCGCCGTCTTGCCGCATTCTTCGAGACGGTGCGGATCGTACCATTGCCCGAAACCGGCACGGAAGCCGCGGCGGCAAGGCGCTGCCTCACGGAACTGAAGGCGGAACTTGACGGCCGTGCAGTTGGGCGCATGGCACTTGTCGGCTCGCTTTTGTCGACGGCGCTCATCCATCTCGCAAGGGCCGGCAACGGCGGCGCCAGCGAACTCCCACCCGCATCCGATCGCGATGCCTCGCGGGTCGAACGCCTTGCCGAACTCGTGGACGCTCATTTCCGCGAGCACAGGCGGGTCGGGTTCTTTGCCGACCGCCTCGGCCTTTCGCCGACGCATCTCAGCCGTCTGGCGCACCTGCATCTCGGCGCAAGCGTCCAGGCGCTCCTCAACCGCAAGCTGAGCGCGGAAGCATGTCGGGCACTGATCTTTACGAGCGAACCGGCAAAAGCGATCGCCTTCACCCTAGGTTTTTCCGATCCGGCCTATTTCAGCCGTTTCTTTCGCAAGAACACAGGCATGACACCCGGCCGCTTCCGCGCATCGGCGCGGCGGAAAATAGCGGCACCGGGGAATGACGCCGGCCACGCCGCTTGAGTTTGCTGCGCGGCCTCCTCACGCGACCTGCCTGGCTGGCACGGTTCAGAGCGGGTCCTTTGTCACCTGTCCTCGGATTTCGCCGTCCTTATGCGCCGCAGTATGAATGTTGACATAGAGCTTTCCATCGAGGAGTTCCCTCCCCTGCTCTTCCGTCAGCGTTGCCGAGCCGCTGACGGGACTGGCGAGCGGTGGTTTGAATGGGACGACGGGCGCCGCGTTCTCACCCGGTCCGGCGGGTCCGTGGAAATGCGCCGCGATCGCCGGGCCGCTCAGGCCGCTGTAGGTGACGGTCCAGTCGAGTTGGCGGGTGGCGGTATCGTAGCTGATTTCGGCCGCACCCTTACCAGTCGTCTCGACAGGCGGAACCTGCTGCCTTCCGTCGAGCGTCGCGGAAAGCACCACCATCCTTGCGAAGGCGGGAGAAATGGCAAGGACGGAGGTCGCAATGGCGAGCGAAAAGAGAATTGACGAGCGCATGGCAGACTCCCTCTGCGGCATGTTGCGGCTGCCTCCGTCAAGTCGGAAGGCAACGGAACAACGCCTGTGCCGCTCTCGGGTTTCCGGCCTCCGGAAAATGTGATGAAAAAGGGGCGGTCGCCCGCCCCTCTCAGTTTGGAATGTCTATCGGCTATGCGGGTTATTTCAGCGCCGCGTCGGTGATCTCATGCGTCCAGGCGCCTTCCGGCTCTTTCTTGACCACCTTCTGATCAAGAACCATGGCGGCGGTGCGCTTGTAGGCATCGACGTTCAGCACGCCGTTGCCGATAAGCTTGGCGACCTCTTCGGCCATATATTTCTGGTGATGCTCGTCCTGGCCGCCATTGTCGAGAACGAATTCGGCGGCCTCGTCGGGATGTGCCACCGCATATTGCCAGCCCTTCATCGAAGCGCGCACGAAGCGGACCATCTTGTCCCTGAACGCGGCGTCCTTCAGCTTCGGTCCAAGTGCATAAAGTCCGTCTTCCAGCATGTCGTTGCCAAGCTTGGTGTAGTTGAAGATCCTGAGTTCCGACGGCTTGAACCCGGCGTCGAGCAACTGACCGTATTCATTGTACGTCATGACATGGATGCAGTCGGCCTGCTTCTGGATCAGCGGCTGAACGTCGAAGCTCTGCTTGAGGACCGTCACGCCGTCCGGACCGCCCTCGGTGGAGATACCGAGCTTGTGCATCCAGGCGAAGAACGGATATTCATTGCCGAAGAACCATACGCCGATCGTATGGCCCTTGAAGTCCGCCGGGCTCTTGATCGGGCCGTCGGCGCGGCAGGCCATTTCCAGGCCGGCCTTGGCGTAGGGCTGGGCGATATTGACGAGCGGTACGCCCTTGTCGCGCGCGGCAAGGGCCGCGGCCATCCAGTCGACGATGACGTCGGCGCCGCCGCCGGCAATCACCTGCTCCGGCGCGATGTCCGGACCGCCCGGCTTGATGTCCACGTCGAGGCCCTCGGCCTTGTAGAAGCCCTTCTCCTTCGCCGCGTAGTAACCGCCGAACTGGCTCTGCGCGACCCATTTCAACTGCAGTGTCACCTTGTCGGCCGCCAGCGCCGGCACGACCGACAAGGCGAGCGTTCCTGCCATAAGCGCCATGGCCAGCCGCTTGAACGTCATCCGCTTTTTCATTTCATTCTCCCCTGAAGGCCGCCTATCCACCACGAACAGACGGATGCCAAAACGTCGTGAGCCGTTCCACCAGGGCCACGCCGCCGTAGAAGATGGAGCCTACGATCGCGGCGACGGCGATCTCGGCCCACACCATGTCGATATTCATCCGGCCGACTTCGGTAGAGATGCGGAATCCCATGCCGACGATCGGCGTGCCGAAAAATTCTGCAACGATCGCGCCGATCAGCGCAAGCGTCGAATTGATCTTCAAGGCGTTGAAGATGAAGGGAGCGGCGGCTGGAAGGCGCAGCTTGAAAAGCGTCTGCCAATAGCCTGCCGCGTAGGTGCGCATCAGGTCCCGTTCCATATGGCCCGATTCTGCCAGACCGGCGACGGTGTTCACCAGCATCGGGAAGAAGGTCATGACCACCACGACGGCGGCTTTCGATTCCCAGCCGAACCCGAACCACATCACCATGATCGGGGCGATGCCGATGATCGGCAGGGCCGAGACCACATTGCCGACCGGCAGCATTCCGCGCCGCAGAAACGGCACGCGGTCGGCCCATATGGCAACGAGGAAGCCGATCCCGCAGCCGATCAGATAGCCGGCAAGAGTAGATTTGAAGACCGTCTGCTCGACGTCGGCGACGAGGATCGGCAGGGAAGTGACGAAACGCGCTGCGACCGAACTCGGGGGCGGCAAAAGCACGAACGGAATGCCGGCCCCGCGCGTGAAACCTTCCCAGAGGATGAGGATCCAGAGCCCGAAAAGAAAGGGAATGAAGAAGGACAGCAGCCTTTGTCCGGTTCTGGTAGCCGGACGGATCGCCGACAGGATGGTGACGAGCCGCCATGCCAGGACCCAGCCGGCGAGAAGCAGCGCGAAAAAGGAAAGCCTCGCCGCCCCTTCATTGCCGGCAATTCCGATGACCAGCAGGAAGGCCGCGATATGGACGGCGATGAACAGGACGATCGAGCCCGCAACCGGCGGCATGTTGCTGAGCGAAAGGGCAACGGAACCCAGGAGCAGGAGCAGGATCGCCGCCGACTCTCCGCCGCTGAACGGCAAGGCCGTGCCGGCGACGGCAAGCGGCAGCGTCACGCCGCCGAAAAGGCAAAGCAGGAGCGCCAGGAGCGACTGCCAGGAGGGTCGCTTCATGCCCCGCGACTCCCCATCCTGCGTTCGACGATCCGGCCCGTTACGCCTACCGCGGCGACAAGGAGGACTGCCACGATCGATCCCGCGACCAGCGCCGACCACATGTCGATCGTCTGGCTGTAATAGGAGCCGGCGAGCAGCTTGGCGCCGATCCCTGCCACCGCGCCCGTCGGCAACTCGCCGACAATGGCGCCGACGAGGCTGGCGGCGACCGCCACCTTCATCGAGGTGAACAGGAACGGCACCGAGGCCGGGACGCGCAATTTCCAGAAGATCTGTGATCTGGATGCGTTGTAGGTGTGCATCAGGTCGAGATTGAGGATCTCGGGCGAACGCAGCCCCTTCACCATTCCGACCGCCACCGGGAAGAAGGACAAATAGGCCGATATCAGGGCTTTGGGGATCAGCCCGGTGACGCCTATGGCGGCGAAGACGACGATGACCATCGGCGCGATCGCCAGGATGGGGATCGTCTGGGAGGCGATGATCCACGGCATGAAGCTCTTGTCGAGCGCAGGCACATGCACGATGCCCACGGCGATCAAGGCGCCGAGAATGGTGCCGAAGGCGAACCCGACCAGCGTCGAGGAGAGCGTCACCCAGGAATTGTAGACGAGGCTGCGCCGGCTCGTCACGCGCACCTCGAAAGTGTTCTTGAAGAAGTTCGACGCGATCTGATGCGGCGCCGGCAACACCGGCTTCCTCTGAGCCCATGTGCTTTCGACGAAGGAAACCAGGTCCTGCTTCTGATCGAGCCGTTTATTAATGTCCGTCTGGAACGGCGCGTTGAGCAGGATCGCGAAGGCGTACCACGCCGCCAAGATCACCAGGACGACGACGCTTACGGGGATGATCTTTTCGCGGAACGCGGTCATTAGGTGCCCCTTCCTCTCCCCAACGGGGAGAGGGTGGCCGGAGCAAAGCGAAGGCCGGGTGAGGGGGCAAAAATCCGGCCATCGAGAACGGCCAATATTGTTTCCAGAACTGCCCGTCGCTCCCTCAATACTTCATCGTTCCAGAAGCGCAGCACCGAATAGCTGTTGGAATTCAGCCAATTTGTCCGCCGAATATCATCGCTGGATTCCGCATGCTGTGACCCGTCGAGGTCAAGCACCAGAAATTTTTCTCTGCAAAGAAAATCAACGATGAAAGGTCCAAGCGGAATCTGCCTCACAAACTTATACCCATTAAGCCGTCTATTTCTGAGATCGCTCCACAAACGATATTCCGGTTCAGTATCATGGAATCTCAGAGCGCGAGCGCGGATCGTAGTGCCGGTACGGCGCTTGGTGGGATCGACAATCATACCCCCTCACCCGACCTCCGCTTCGCTCCGGCCACCCTCTCCCCGTCGGGGAGAGGGCGCCGGCGATCTCTCATCTCAATCCTCATAGGAATGCCCCGTCCGGAGGCCTTCGCGCACACGATGGGCGATTTTCAGGAATTCAGCCGACTCGCGGATATCGAGCGGCCGTTCCGCAGGTAGCGTCGAGCGGATGACATCGGTGACGCGGCCGGGTCTCGGCGACATCACCACGATCTTGGTCGAAAGATAGACCGCTTCAGGAATGGAATGGGTAACGAAGCAGATCGTCTTGTTGGTGCGCGCCCACAATTCCAGGAGTTGCGAATTCAGATGGTCGCGCACGATCTCGTCGAGCGCGCCGAATGGCTCGTCCATCAAGAGCAGATCCGCGTCGAAGGAAAGCGCGCGCGCGATCGAGGCGCGCTGCTGCATCCCGCCCGACAATTGCCAGGGATATTTCTTCTCGAACCCGGTGAGATTGACGAGATCGAGCGTTCGCCTCACCCGCTCGCGCTGCTCGGCTTGCGGATAACCCATGATTTCGAGCGGCAGCGTGACGTTGCGCTCGATGGTGCGCCACGGAAAAAGGCCCGCTGCCTGGAAGACATAGCCGTAAGAGCGAGCCTGGCGCGCCTCTTCCGGTGTCATGCCGTTGACGCTGATCGAACCCTTGGTCGGCCGTTCCAGATCGGCGATGACACGCAGGAAGGTGGTTTTTCCGCATCCCGACGGGCCGATGAAGGAAACGAACTCGCCCTTCTCGATTTCCAGGCTGACATCCGAAAGCGCATCGACCGGGCCGTCACCCGTCTCGAAGGTCAGGCCGAGGCCCTTTGCGTGAACGACCATTGTGGCGCTTGACAGGCCTTCGCGGGAAGGCGCACCGTTCGTCGCCGCCGTCACCGCTGCTGTGCCCCGGCTCATGCAAAAATGTCCCACAGTTCTTTTTGCCTGGCAGCGCCGAAGACCGGAAAAACGGCATGGAGGGCTTCCGATGTCATCGTCAATGGTCCCGGCTTGCAGGCTCGTCCGGGCCGAAAGCACATTCGACGGCAAGCAAGGCTTTCGCTATTTCGAAGGTATCGCCAAAGAGACCGTTGGATCGAGCGGTATTTGCATGCATCTGCTGACCATTCCGCCGGGCGGCCGAGCCAAAGCCCACAAGCACGAGCATCACGAGACGGCGATTTATGTGCTGGAAGGCGAGGCGAAGATGTGGTTCGGCGAAAAGCTCGAACAGGTGATGGAGGTAAAGGCGGGAGATCTGGTCTACATCCCCGCGAACGTGCCGCATCTGCCGACGAACCCGACCGGCAAGCCGACGCGCGCCGTAATCGCCCGTACCGACCCGAACGAGCAGGAGAGCGTCGTCCTGCTGCCCGAACTGGATGCACTGGTGCCTTAAAGATATCGCCGCATATCGAGCTTTCGTCCGGCCCCTCGCCGGCGTTGCACGCTCTTTTTGTCAAATTCGCTCCTCTGTCTCACCCTCTCGGCGTCGCCGGGCTCATGGCCCGATGCTTGCGGAAACCGTCCGCTTCCCGAAGCCCGGTCAAACCCCGCTTGCCGGAATGCCGCTGCGCTCGACCTTGCGCGGCGCAGTGATTTCCTTCCATTGCGTTAGCGCGCGGTTGACCGCCTGGAAAGGCTCGCGCGCGACGAATTCACCATCGCCCGGCCTGGCGTCGAGCTTTCCGTCGTCCACAACCAGATCGCCGCGCGTCAGAACGAAACGCGGCAGGCCCTCGACCTCGACACCCTCGAAGACGTTGTAATCGATGATCGACTGCTGCTTTTTGGCGCTGATCTTTTTTGTCTTCTTCGGGTCCCACACCATGATGTCGGCGTCAGCCCCTTCAACGATCGCGCCCTTCCTCGGATACATGTTGAGGATTTTGGCGATATTGGTCGAGGTGACGGCGACGAATTCGTTCATCGTCAGCCGCCCTGTATTGACGCCCTTTGTCCAAAGAACCGGCAAGCGGTCCTCCAGCCCACCCGTCCCGTTCGGGATCTTGGTGAAATCACCGACGCCATAGCGTTTCTGTTGCGTAGTGAAGGCACAGTGATCCGTCGCCACCACCTGCAGCGAGCCGGCGGAAAGTCCTGCCCACAGCGAATCCTGGTGCTGCTTGTTGCGGAAGGGCGGGCTCATGACGCGCCGCGCGGCATGATCCCAGTCCTTGTTGAAATATTCGCTCTCGTCGAGGACGAGATGCTGGATCAGCGGTTCGCCATAGACGCGCATCCCTTTCTGGCGCGCGCGACGGATCGCCTCATGGCTCTGCTCGCACGACGTGTGCACGACATAGAGGGGCACGCCCGCCATATCGGCGATCATGATGGCGCGGTTGGTCGCCTCGCCCTCGACCTCCGGCGGCCTCGAATAGGCGTGACCTTCCGGCCCGTTATTGCCCTCGGCCAGCAGCTTTTCGGAAAGCGCCGCCACCACGTCGCCATTCTCGGCATGAACGAGCGGCAGCGCGCCGAGCGCGGCGCAGCGCTGGAACGAGGCGAACATCTCGTCGTCGTTCACCATCAGCGAGCCTTTGTACGCCATGAAATGCTTGAAGGAGGTAATGCCGCGATCGACCACCTCGGCCATCTCGTTGAAGACCTGTTCGCTCCACCAGGTGATTGCCATATGGAAGGAATAGTCGCAATTCGCCTTGGTCGACTTGTTGTCCCACATCTTGATGGCGTCGAGCAGC
>SCRB01000853.1 GCA_004299545.1 Rhizobiaceae bacterium | reverse complement strand
ATGGCGCAGGCTGGACCATGTTTGCCAATTACGGCGTTCCCGCGCCAAAAATGTGTCGAATTTGTGGCATGCCAGGGGTTTCACCTAGGCAGACGAGAACGGGTGCGGAACGAAAGAGCGTTTTCGGACCGCAACTTAACCCCCGATAGAGGACGGCGGTTCCATGCCCGTGTGTCTCGCCGGCAGGGAGCGGCTCAGCTCAGCCCCTCGATCAGGCCCTCCTCGTTGAGGAAGACCTTCTCCGAGGAAGGCCGGCTCGGCAGGCCGGGCATGGTCATGATCTCGCCGCAGATCGCCACGACGAAGCCCGCGCCAGCGGAAAGCCTGACCTCGCGCACCGGCACCACATGGCCGGTCGGCGCACCGCGCAGGTTCGGATCGGTCGAGAAGGAATATTGCGTCTTGGCCATGCAGACCGGAAGGTTGCCGTAGCCCGCCTGCTCCCATTGGTGCAATTGGTCGCGCACGTTCTTGTCCGCGATCGCCTCCGAGCCGCGATAGATGCGCTTCACGATGGTGTTGATCTTCTCGAAAAGCGGCATCTCGTCGGGATAAAGCGGCGCGAACTGCGAGGCATCCGACTCTGCAAGCGCCGCGACCTTTTTCGCCAGTTCCTCCGTGCCTTTCGAGCCCTCGGCCCAGTGGCGGCAAACGATCGCCTCCTCGCCCATCGAGGCGACATAGTCCTTCAGCGCCTGGATTTCGGCCTCCGTGTCGGAGTGGAAATGGTTGATGGCGACGATCGCCGGCACGCCGAACTGGCGCACATTCTCGATGTGACGGCCAAGATTGGGAGCGCCCCTTTTCACGGCTTCGACATTCTCCGGACCGAGATCCTCCTTCTTGACGCCGCCGTTCATCTTCATGGCGCGTATGGTCGCCACGATCACTGCGGCAGCAGGCTTCAGCCCGGCCTTGCGGCACTTGATGTCGAAGAATTTCTCCGCGCCGAGGTCGGCGCCAAAACCAGCCTCCGTCACCACATAGTCGGCGAGCTTCAGCGCCGTCGTGGTGGCCATGACCGAGTTGCAGCCATGCGCGATGTTGGCGAAGGGACCGCCATGGACGAAGGCCGGGTTGTTCTCGAGCGTCTGCACGAGATTTGGCTGCATCGCATCCTTCAAGAGCACCGACATCGCCCCGTCGGCCTTGAGGTCGCGGGCATAGATCGGGCTCTTGTCGCGGCGATAGGCGACGATGATGTCGCCGAGGCGCTTTTGCAGATCCTTGAGATCGCGGGCAAGGCAGAGGATCGCCATCACCTCCGAGGCGACAGTGATGTCAAAGCCGGCCTCACGCGGATAGCCGTTTGCAACGCCGCCAAGCGAGCAGACGATCTGGCGCAGCGCCCGGTCGTTCATGTCCATCACGCGACGCCATGTCACCCGGCGGGTATCGATGCCGAGATCGTTGCCCCAGTAGATGTGGTTGTCGATCAGGGCGGACAGGAGGTTGTGGGCGGTGGTGATGGCGTGGAAATCGCCGGTGAAATGCAGGTTCATGTCGTCCATCGGCACGATCTGCGCATAGCCGCCGCCGGCCGCTCCGCCCTTCATGCCGAAATTCGGACCGAGCGAGGCTTCGCGGATGCAGACGATGGCCTTCTTGCCGATGCGGTTCAGCCCGTCGCCGAGCCCGACCGTAGTCGTCGTCTTGCCCTCGCCGGCCGGCGTCGGGTTGATGGCGGTGACGAGGATCAGCTTGCCGTTCTTGTTGCCCTGGATCGACCTGATGAAATCGGCGGACACCTTCGCCTTGTCATGGCCGTAGGGAAGCAGATGCTCCGAGGGTATGCCGAGCTTCGCGCCGATCTCCATGATCGGCTTCTTTTTCGCCGCGCGTGCGATTTCAATGTCGGACTTGAATTCGGCCATGACAGTTCCCTCTGTTCCGGTTCAGACGGCAGGCACGCCCAGCCGGCCGCGTCCCGTTCGGACGCGCATAGAAGCCTTATAGCGGCGAACGCCGCCGTCCCAAAACAGCCGCCCAATGCACGGATTGCGACAGGGACAGAGCGGCAGTCGGCAATAGCGGCGGTCGGCAGTCGATTGCCTATCGCCTATTGCCTATTGCCGACTGCCGCTACTGTTGCAGCACCGACTTGATATCGACGAGGTTCGACCGCACTCGCAGAACATAGAACCCCATTGTCGTCAGGTGCGACGGCACGATCCAGCCGCCCTCGCGGCCGTTGGCGACGATGAAGGGTTGGATTTTCAGGGCGGAACGCAACTGCGCCAGCATGTCGTCCCAGAGCGGCGTCAGCTTCTTATCCTTGATGACGTCGTCGAAATCCGCCTGCGCGGCCGAAAGCAGCCCGTAATAGCCGTAGAGCTGGCCATAGGCGAACCAGAACCGGTCGTCGGCGCGGAAGTCGAACCAGCCATTGTGATGGTTTTCGGCCCGGTCCTTGAGGATTGCCGAAGTCGAGCCGATATCGTTGGCGATACGATCGATGAACTGGATGAGATTGTCGGCACGCGCATCGAATGTCACCTGGCAGGCGGCGAGACGCTTGTTGAAAGCGCGCAGGCTCTTGATGGCCGAGCGGTAATAGGTCGGTGTCGGCGTCTTCGGCCCGGGCGGGTTCCAACCGAGATACCAGGTATATTCGTCGAACTGCATGTTGCCGCGCGCCGACTGGAGATCGGTATCGACCTGCGAGGTGCCACGGACGCGCCCGAGCGTGTCCACCAGCTCGACGGTCGTGCGGCGCACCGCCTGGTTGATGCCGCGCTGGAAGGAGGCCTTGTTGTCGAAAAATGGCGTCTTGTCCCAGTCGAGCCCGAAAAAGCCGAGCTTGTAGAGGATCATCGATGAGATCCACTGGTTCTGGTTGACGTTGAAGTCGATGAGGTCGGCCGTCACGCCTGCGATCGCCGAAGGCGTGCAGCTTTTCTGGCCGGCAGGCGATCCCTGGGTCGCGGTGCTGGTTTGTCCGGCTGTGCCCTGCGCCGCATTGGCCGCCTCACCGGCCGTCACCTGTCGGTCATGGAGCTTGTAGGCCGCGACATAGTCCGGATTGAAGTTGGTCCATGTCTGCGTCTGCCAGAAGAAATTGGCATAAAGCCCGATGAGCACGAGGACGGCCAGCAGAACGACGCCGCGAGCAGCCCAGCCGCGCTTCGTTTCCGCCCGGCCCCAGCGGCGAACGGGCCACGCGGCGATGGCGAAGAGGCGGCGGACGATCCACAGCAGGGCCAGGGCAAGGCCGCGAAAGAACGCGGCGATCCGATAGATCAAGACATATCCTCCTGCTCGACCGCCGGTGCGGTTCTGCCGCCGGCTCGCCGCCATCAGATATGCGGTTTCCCACGCGACAACAACCAGCGATACGGGAAACGGCTTCAGGGTGCATGACCCACGATAGCACTGTGCGACCGGCGTCCCGGTCGCTAACAGACAACCAGGCGGCGCAAGACGCATATCTTGCAGCTTGAAACGGCACGCAAATGATGTTTCGGTCGCCAAGAGCAAACGCAACAGGCCGCAATGGGAGATAGTCATGCAGCATGTGAAATCGATCCTCTTTTCCCTGGCGCTCGTCGCCGGCTTTCCGGCAGGGACGGCCTATGCGGGGGATTCGGCCAGTTGTCAGAAAGTACGCATGGCTGACGTCGGCTGGACCGACATCCAGGCGACGACCGCGACCACTTCGGTCATCCTCGACGCGATCGGCTACAAGCCGGAGGTGAAGGTGCTTTCGGTGCCGGTGACGTATCAGTCGCTGAAAAGCAAGAATCTCGATGTCTTCCTCGGCAACTGGATGCCGTCCATGACGGCGAATATCGCGCCCTATCTCAAGGACAAGACGGTGGAATCGATTTCCGAGAACCTCACCGGTGCCGGTTACGGGCTAGTGGTTCCCGATTATGTCGCCGAGGGCGGCGTGAAGAGCCTGGCGGACCTTTCCAAGTTCAAGGACAAGTTCGACGGCAAGATCTACGGCATCGAGCCGGGCAATGACGGCAACCGCATCGTGCTCGGCATGATCAAGGACCCGAAGAACCATCTCGATGGCTGGCAACTCGTGGAATCGTCGGAGGCCGGCATGCTGAGCCAGGCGGAAAAGGCGATGCGCGGCAAGAAATGGATCGTCTTCCTCGGCTGGACGCCGCATCCCGTCATGGGCGAGATGAAGATCACATATCTGACGGGCATGGGCGATTCCGGCTTCGGCGCCGCCACCGTCCACACAAATGTCCGCGCGGGTTATGTTAAGGAATGCCCCAATGTCGGCAAGTTCATCACGCAGCTCAAATTCGACCTGTCCATGGAAAACAAGATGATGGACGGCATTTTGAAAGGCGGCGACGCGAAGAAGGTCGCGACCGATTGGCTCAAGGCGCATCCCGATGCGGCGGACAAATGGCTGGACGGCGTCACCACTTTCGACGGGAAGGACGCCAAGGCGGCGGTCAAGGCCAAGCTCGGCGCGTGAGACTTTCATATGAGTCGACAGAGGCGGCCGTCTATCGACACGGCCGCCTTTTTCGTGATGAAGTCGGCGCTAGTGCCCGAATCCGAAATTCGTATCATTTCCCGGGATGCGTCATGCGAATTTCGGATTCGATGAGGGCACTAGCAGATATATAATTCTATGTGGTTTTCGGATTTGAAATTCGTTCATCGCCTTCGATCCACCATGATACGAATTTCAAAACCACCACACTAGCGCTTGAACAATCCGGAGGAGGGACATGGATCCGGTTTCGCAACGCATAGCCGACTGGAAAATCCCGATCGGCGAATGGGGCAAGGAATTCTTCAATTTCCTCACCACCAATTTCGCCTGGTTCTTCGATCGCGTTTCGGACGGCTTGCAGAACTTCCTCGAGGGGCTGATCGCGCTGATCCAGTGGGTGCCCCCCATCCTCGTCGTGCTCGTGATCGCGGCGATCGCCTGGTGGCTGCAACGCTCGTGGAAGCTCGCTCTCGTTGTCGCTCTTGGTCTCATCTTCATCATCAACCAGGGCATGTGGCAGCCGACGGTGGAAACGCTGGTCCTCGTCGTCGCGGCAACCGCGGTCTCGATGGCGATCGGCGTACCGATCGGCATCTGGGCGGCGCATAATGAAGGCGTCTACCGCGTACTGCATCCCCTGCTCGATCTCATGCAGACCATGCCGACTTTCGTCTATCTGATTCCGGTGCTTATCCTTTTCGGCCTCGGCGTTGCGCCCGGCCTCATCGTCACCGTCATTTTCGCCATGCCCTCCCCGATCCGCCTCACCTATCTCGGCATCACCTCCGTACCGAAGCCGATGCTGGAAGCCGGCGAGGCCTTCGGCGCCACAAAGCGGCAATTGCTGTGGAAGGTCGAACTGCCGGCGGCGCTTCCGACTATCATGGCCGGGCTGACCCAATGCATCATGCTGTCCCTGTCGATGGTCGTCATCGCCGCCCTGATCGGGGCCAACGGCCTCGGCACGCCAGTGGTCAGGGCACTCAACTCCATCAACATCCCGCTCGGCATCGAGGCCGGCCTCGCGATCGTCGTACTGGCCATCATGCTCGACCGCATTTGCCGCATCGGCACGGCAGGTTTGAAATGACGACGGCAGTTGAATTCCAGGACGTCGACATCGTCTTCGGCGACAAGCAGCGCGAGGCGCTTGCGCTGATCGACAAGGGCGCTTCCCGCAGCGAAATCCTCGAACAGACGGGAACCGTCCTCGGCTGCGCCGGCTGCAACATGACGGTCGAAACGGGACAGATCTCGGTTCTGATGGGGCTGTCGGGATCCGGCAAGTCGACGCTTCTGCGGGCCGTCAATCGGTTGAACGTGCCGGCGCGCGGCAAGGTCATGGTGCGCGAGGGCGAGCGCATGATCGATGTCGTCACCTGCGACCAGAAGACCCTTCGCCATATTCGACAGAAGAGCGTCGCCATGGTGTTCCAGCAATTCGCCCTCCTGCCATGGCGCACCGTGGAGGAGAATGTCGGTTTCGGCCTTGAGCTTGCCGGCATGAAGGAGGCGCAACGGAAGGAAAAGGTCGCCCGCCAACTCGCCCTTGTCGGCCTCGCGCAGTGGTCGAAGAAATATGGCCATGAACTTTCAGGCGGCATGCAGCAGCGCGTCGGCCTCGCCCGCGCCTTCGCCACGGAGGCGCCGATCCTGTTGATGGACGAGCCCTTCTCGGCGCTCGATCCGCTTATCCGCACCAAGCTGCAGGACGAGCTTCTGATGCTGCAGGAAAGCCTGCACAAGACCATTCTCTTTGTCAGCCACGATCTGGAGGAAGCGCTCAAGATCGGCAACACGATCACGATCATGGAAGGCGGACGCATCGTCCAGAGCGGCACGCCGGAAGACATCGTGCTGAGGCCCGCGGACGATTATGTCCGCGAATTCATCTCCAACGTGAATCCCCTCTCCGTCCTGACAGCGTGGAACGTCATGCGCGATCGGCGTGAACTGGAAACCACGGATGACGGCTGGATCTGGCTCGACCGGCGCAACACGACGCGCTTCAGGCTCGACCGCAACGATCTCGTCATTGCGGCGGAGTGCAACGGCAAGCCGGCCGTCTGGATGTCCTGCGACGATATCGAGAAATTGCCGCCGGACGCGCCACAGGTCTTCTGGGCCCAGCCGGGCACCACTCTCAAGACGGTCATGCATGCCATGCACGAAAGCGCGACGGCACCCGTGGCGCTTTTCGACGAGCAATCGCGCTTCATCGGATCAATCGGCGTCCGCGACGTGTTGCGGGCCATCGTCAAGCGGTAAAAATAACGCTTGAACAGCAGGATAAAGCGAAAACACGAATCAGTTTCTCCATTCCCGGAAAGCAACCGGCCTATTGCGGCGGAAGCGTTCCGAAGACACTGACGAGTCTGATCACGCCAATCCCGATGATTGTCTCGGTGAGGGTCGCGAGACGAAGATTCTTCGGCGCTCCCTCGTCCGATGCCAAACGTGGGACGAGAATGTAGCGGTTGACGAGCGCAAGGCAGATCATGATCAGGACGAGGGCGATCTTCGCCGCAAGAAGCATCTCGTAGGGCGAAGAAAAATGGATCGGCCAGCGGTCGAGGACAAGACGCGTGTTCAGGAAGCCCGTGGCGATGACGAGCGCCACGGCAAAATGACCGGCACCCGAAAAGCGCTTGAGCGCGGTTCCTGCATCCGTGCGTAACGCTTTGTCGGAAAGCGCCCCCATACAAAAGAGGAGCGGCAGCAGCGAGCCCAGCCAGAAGCCGCCGGACAGCAGGTGTAAAACCTGGCTGGCGCGGTTGATCCAACCTCTCATGCCGTCAAACATCGCCGCATGGCCGACCAGACCGAGGCTCGCCAGGAAAAGAGCGGAAAGCCCCACCTCGATGCGCCATGACCTCGGCCGGCGGGCAATGATAAAGCCATAAAGCAGAAGCGCGATGACAATCCGATAACGCCATACCTGACCGAATTCGGTATCCGCGAGCACGGCGGACCAGGTGGAGGGCGTCCAGACATCCGCCCAGTCGCCGGCCATCTTCCCGGACAGCAGGAAAAGCCACGCCGCCGAGGTGAGGATCGCGATGATGGCGGCGGCCGCAAAGATCGTGGAAAGCCGCCGGGCAAACGCCTCCCTGAGGCCGATGGGCGCAACGACCCATTGGAACGTGGCTATGCCGAAAAGCAGAATGGCGGAGCCATACTGCAGAAGGCGGCACAGAATGAGAACCTGATCCAAAGCGGTTTCTCCTGCCCGAAGCAATCCAGCGTCCTCCACGCGCGAAAGCACGAGGAGGACGGCCTGTTCTCAAGGGGCGACCGTGAAGGTGAAGCTGCCTTCAGTCTTATGGGTGTCGACGGAAACCGCATGCCATGTCACGTGATAGGTTCCCGCGGAGAGGGTTTCAGGCACCCTGCTGATCAGTGTCTTCTGGTCGCCGGGCGCCGTCGCCGGGTGCTCGAGCTTCAGCGGCTTTCCGTCAGCTGCGGCAAGGGCGATCGTGGAGAAATGCGGTTCGACGTCCTCGCTGAAATGCAGCGTGATCTCGGATGGCGAAGTTTTCACGGTGCCGTCAACGGCGGGGGAGGCCTGTTTGAGATGAGCATGTGCCCAGGCTGGCAAGGGAGCGATGAAAGCCGCGGCTGAAATGGCGAAAGCGGCAAAAAAGTTGCGCATGTTGATACCTCACTGAAAGATCGTAGCGAACGGAAAATACCGGCAACGCTGGCGCGGCATGATCCGGACGTGAGCGTCGAAATGTCTGCCGCCCTGCCTTTGCGAAGACGGTTTAGCCATCGCCGGGGACAGGCGGCCCACGGGCCGGCAAACAATCAGATGCCGGGAGGTGCCCGCGGGTTCCCGGGATCGTGAGCGGCCGCGCGAACATAAATCCGCGGCAGCGCGGGAAAGAGGATGCGGCGGACGTCCGTCCAAGGCTCTTTGGCCAAGGTGTTCGCGGGCGGCCCGGCGAGCAGCGGGGCGAACATGCTGCATCCGAAAGTACAGCAGGGCGGCAACTGGCCGTGGTGGGAATCGCCTGTTCCGCCGTTCTCGTGATTGAGGATGGCGTTGCAGATCGGATTGCCGAACCGGTCGAGCCGAACCTGGGCTGCACCGTCGGAAAACGCGAGGGCCACCGTGAGCGATTGCAGGACGAGCGCACACGCAACCACGATCGCGGCCGTCCAGCGCAAGATCCTGTTTCCGATGCCCGGCATCCGGCCCCCTTTCCCAGGATTGATTAGCACAGGGGTGAAGACGCGCAACGCGTTTCGGCGTCATGCGGCAATTCTTCCTCGTGCGGAGGCACCGCGCTGCCGATTATCGGCTCTTCTTCTCGCGATAATAGCCACTCACCTGCGCACCGTCTTCGGCGTGCAATTGCACGAATCCGAAGATGCCGAGAAGCGGAATGACGGCGGTCAGCAGGAAGACCTCGTGGAACCGCTCCGTCGTCAGCACGTGGCTTTCCATCGACACCAGGCCGAGCAGCATTGCCGAGATCGATACGCCGAAGCTGACCGAAAGCTGCTGCAACACGCCGCCGAGGCTGGTGGCACGGCTCAGTCTATCGGCCGGCAGATCGGAATAGGAAAGCGTATTGGAACTCATGAACTGGACCGAACGGGTCAGC
>SCRB01000852.1 GCA_004299545.1 Rhizobiaceae bacterium | reverse complement strand
CCGCGATGGAGCAACAGATTCCCGGCCAGACCTCCGGCATCCGCTATGAGGACGGGACCGGCAAATGGCATGAGGAAATCGCCGAAGGCAACGACCGCCCGGAAGCGGACGTCTCCACGACCGACTGACGCCCTACGCCTCCTTGGCGGAAACCCCTGCTTCGGCGAAGCTCGCCATACCGGCATGACATTCGAGCGCCGAGCGGACGAGATTGACCGCGAGGCAGGCGCCAGATCCCTCGCCGAGCCGCATGCCGAGCGCCAGGAGCGGTTCCATGTCAAGATGCGACAAAAGCCGCTTATGCCCGGCCTCCGCCGAGACATGGCCGGCAAGGGCATGATCCAGACCGCCCTTGGCGGCTTTCGCGAGCGGCGCGGCTGCCGCGGTGGAGACAAATCCGTCGAGAATGACCGGAATACCGTTCTGCCGCGCTGCGAGCGTAGCGCCGAAGATCGCCGCAAGCTCGCGTCCGCCGACACGGGCCAGAGCGGCCAGCGGATCGCGGAGTCGCTCGCCATGGAAGGCAAGCGCCATGTCCACCACCTCTGCCTTGCGCTTCATTCCGGCCACATCGACGCCGGTCCCGCGCCCGACCCACTCCGTGCCGGTGCCACCGAAAAGAGCGGCCGCCACGGCGGCCGATGCCGTAGTGTTGCCGATGCCCATTTCACCCAGACAGAGGAGATCGGCGTTGCGCGCCACCGCATCATGGCCGGCGGAAACGGCTGAGAGGAAATCCGCATCATCCATTGCGGGCGCTTCCGTGAAATCCGCCGTCGGCCTGTCGATATCGAGCGGAATGACCTTCAGTTCGGCCTTCGCGGCGCGCGCCAGTTGATTGATCGCCGCACCGCCTGCGGCAAAATTCGCCACCATCTGCGCCGTCACCTCTGCCGGATAGGCGGAAACGCCGCGCCGGGTGACGCCATGCGAACCGGCGAAGACGATCACCTCGACTTTCTCGAGTTTCGGCGTCGCCCTGCCCTGCCAGCGCGCCATGTGGATGGCGATTTCCTCAAGACGGCCCAGACTCCCCTGCGGCTTGGTCAGCACGTCCTGCCGGGCGGCAGCGGCCTTTGCCGCCGCCTCGTCGCCTGCCGGCAGGGAAGCGCAGGCATCATTCAGTTCTTTCAAGGTTTGAAACGCGGTCATCGGAACTCCGTCGAGATGGTTATTTGAGGAAGGAACAGGCGGCGAGCAGGACAACGATTTCCCCGCCCTGCTGGAGGCAGCCGAGCACGTCGCCGGTCTGGCCGCCGACCTGTTGTTCTGAAAGCCTTCTCAGGAGGAAAAACCAGATGGCGAGGAAGGCCGCCGCCATCAATGCGCCGGGAAGGCCGATCAGAAAAAGGGAGGCGACGCCAATGCCGAGCGCGCCCTGCGCCCCTTCGGGCGGAATGGCGCCGACACTGGCAGAAAGGCCGCTCTCGCGTGCCGGCGGCACGGCCCGTATAAAGGCGGGAATAAGCGCGCGCGACGCCATATGGGCCGCAATGAATGCCGCCATGGCGGCTCCCGGCGACGGCAGGGCGGCAATCGCCGACCAGCGCAGGAGCATCGTCAGCACCAGCGCCGCGACGCCATAGGTGCCGATACGGCTGTCCTTCATGATTTCAAGCTTGCGCTCCTTGCCCGACCCGCCGCCGAAACCGTCCGCCACGTCCGCAAGTCCGTCCTCGTGCAGGCAGCCGGTGACGAGCAGGGTGACGCCGAGGCCGAAAATCGCCGCGATGAAATCCGGCAGGCCGACCAATCCCGCGATGACATAGGCAATGCCGCCGAAGAGGCCGACCACCAGCCCGGCGACGGGTGCCGCCCATTGCGCCTGTGCAAAGCTCCGCCGCACCTGCCCGTTCGACGAGAACGGCAGCCGCGTATAAAAGGCAACGCAGGTGGTGATGT
>SCRB01000851.1 GCA_004299545.1 Rhizobiaceae bacterium | reverse complement strand
CGGTCCCACAGTTCGATCGACGCCTCGTGGTCGATGGCGCGCGCAATGTCGACGGAGAGCGAATTGAGCGACTCCACGACATGGAGCGGCGAACGCTGGCCTTCCTGGGAGCGGGAGGGCTGGCCTGCCGGGTTGCGCGGCTCGGCGGAAGCACCCCTGAGAAGATCGCGGACCCAGCCGCCGCCCTGCTGATGGCTGCTGCCTTCGCTGCCTCGCGCCGGCGCTGGCCTGTCCGTTTCCGAAGCGAGTCGCAGCACCGGTTCGGAGGAAGGCGCACCACGCCGTTCCGGCGTGGCTTGCGGCTTCGCAGGCTGCGTCAGGACGGTCTCCCCGACGCGGGGCAATTGCGGCCGCGGCGTTTCACGGAACGGCCTTACGGTCGAGCCGGAGGGCGCCGCCGGAGCGGCCGGCCGTGAAGGCGCAGGCGTTTCGGGAGCGTCGTACATGCGGCCCGACTTGGCAACGATTTCCGACAGTTCCTTGAGCGCGTTGATCTGCTCGGTGACGGCGCGCCGCATGGCGGAGGTGGATTCCTTCGTCTCGTTCGGCAGGTCCATGACGCCTTTCCGCAATTCGGCGCGGGTTTCCTCCAGATCTGAACGGATCGCGTTCGCGGTCCGGCGAATCTCCACCGTCGCTTCGGCGAAGCGCTGCGTCGCCGCCTCGACCACTTCGGTGATGGCGGTGCGGATATGCTCGGTCGATTCGCGTGTCTTGCCTTCCGCCTGTTCCAGAGTCCGTCCGACGAGGCCCTCGTAGGAGCGCATGACGCGCTCGATGTCTTCGGACTTCTTGACCAGGCCGACCGCCAGTTCCTCCAGCGCCTTCTCCCTGTCCTGCAATGTCGAGGAAAGGTTGGTCTGTGCCGAAGAAAGCAGGTCCGAAGCACCGGTCAGCACCCTGCTGTGCTCGTCGAAACGCGCCGCGATGGAGGCAATTTCCCGCAGCGTGTGCGAGGAAAGTTCCGTCAGCTTGCCTGCGTTGCTATCGATCAGCCGTGCCGAACTCGAGAAGGTCTGAGCGGCTTTCTCGGTGGTGGCGGCGAAGCTCTGCGTCGTCTGGGTCAGACGCTCGTCGATGCCGCCGAGGCTGTTTGCCGCCAGATCGATCAATTCGGCCAGCTTGCTATTCGAGCCGGTCAGGCGGTCGATCAGATCGCCGACGCCTTCCGTCAGGCTCATGCGCGAGCCTTCCACGGCCGTCAGCGTCTCGGCTGTGCGATTCGCCAGTGCGTTGACGAGCGCCACGTTCTCGGAGCGGAGCCGCTCGGTCGCCCGTTGCGTCGCCTCTTCGAGGCTCCGCTGCAGATCGCCGCCGCTCTCCGAAAGACGCTCGATCAGCGGTTTCGCGGTATCGTCTATGATCTTCGAAATCTCGGCCGAGCGGGAAGCCAGCATGGCGTTCAACTCGCGCGTCTGCTGGTCGAGGGTCCTTGAGGCGTGGCTCGTCCGCTCGCCGATATGCTGGTCGACGGAGGAGAACGTCTCGGCGATCGCGTTGGCATGCGCCACGAGTTGCGATTCTGCCTGGCCGAGCTTGTCCTGAAGCTTTTCGCCCAGCGTGTCGGCCGCACGCGACAGGCGCGTCTCCGCATCTCCGATCTGAAGACCGACACGGCCGACGAGCTGGTCCGCCCCGGAAGCGAGCTTCTGTTCCACCACGGCGAGCGCTTCCTCGATGGAGGCGGCACGGGCGTTGAGTTCGGCGGAGGTCTGGTGCGTCCTGGCGATGATGCGCTGGTCCGCTTCCTCGAATGCGGAAGCGATGCCCGCCGCCTTTGCGACGAGGGAGGAAGCCGTCTCCTCGGCGCGCGCGGCAAGACGCTTGTCCACATTGTCGAAAGCGCCGGTGATCTCGGAGGTGCGCTTCGCCAATACGTTCGCCACCTCGTCGGCATGCTGGGAGAAGCTGTTCGCGGTTTCCTCGCTCACCGTGGCAAGACGGCGTTCCGCCTCGCCGAGCGTGCTGGTCATCTGGTCGGCACGGTGGCCAAGCAGATCGGCAGCGTGCCCGGCACCGCTCAAGAGGCGGCCTGCGGTTTCCTCCGCCGTCGCGGTGAGCCGGCTGGCCATTTCCTCCGTGCGGGCGGCAAGCTTGCGGTCGGCGTCGTCGAACGCTTCGGCGATGTCGCCGGAGCGTGCGGCAAGCGCGGCTGCGGCTTCGCCGATCCGGTTGGCGATCCGCTCGTCCGCCGTCTCGAAGGTGGCGGCAAGCTCCTGTGCCCGCTGCGAAAGGGCATTCGCGGTGTCCTGCGCACGCATGATGAGGCGCTGGTCCGCTTCGTCGAAGCGGGTCGAAATTTCTGCGGCGCGCTGGGAGAGAAGGTCCGCCGTTTGTGCGGCCCGGTCCGCGACCTGCCGGTCGGCATCCGTGAAGGCCTGGCCGGCTTCGCTGCGCAAGGCAGCCGTCACTTCCAGAACCTTCTCGCGCAAGGCACCGGCAACCACAACGGCGCTCTTCTCGAGCGTGGAACGCACGTGATCGACGCCGGTGGCAAGTGCCCGCTCCATCGACAGCGTCCGCTCCTCGATAATGCCGGTGTGACGCCGGAACGCATCGTCGATCTTTTCGACATCAGCGGAGAGAGCGGTGGTGATCGCCGTTCTGCTGTCGGCGATTTGGCGGACATGATCGGCCACGTTCTGGTCGATGACGGCGCGGTTTTCCGCAAGTTTCTCAAGATCGCCTTGGAGGACGCGGCTGAGCAGCTCGCGGCCTTCGGCCAGCCGCTCGACATGGGCGCGAACGGAATCGTCCAGCGCCGCGCGTGCCGCCGCGACCTGCCCCATGTCGTCGTCCATGAGCTGGCTCAACGCATTGCGGCCATCGACCAGCCTGTTCGTGTGCTTCTCCATCGAAAGGTCGATTTCACGCCGCGATTCCGACAGCCTGTCGAGATCGTCCCGCAGCGCCGCATGCAAATCGGCCCGGCCGTCGGAGAGACGGGCAAGATGCGCTCCGATCGCGTCGTCGATCTCGGCGCGGGATTGCGTAAGCTTCTCCAGATCCTCGTCGAGAACCCGCCGTGCCGCCTCGCGTCCCTCCACCAGCCGCTCGGCCAATTGCCTGGAATGCTGCTCGATCGTCGCATCGATCTCGGCCCGGCTGTCGACGAGTTTCTGCAAATCCTCCTCGAGCGCGCGGCGCATGAGCTGCCGCCCTTCGACAAGTTTGGAGAGGTGGCGGTTGACGGAGGCGTCGATCGCACCGCGCTCCTCCTGCACTTTCTGCAGATCTTCTTCCAGCGCATTGCTGAGGAGGCCACGGCCCGCCGAGAAGCCCGCGATCTGGCGCTGGACGGCTGCTTCCACTTCCGAGCGCGTTTCGTCGATCTTCCGCAGGTCGTTCGCCACCGCCTCGGAGAGGTTGTCCCGGCTTTGGGAGAGCGCCAGCGCATGCCCCTCGATCAGTGTGTCGAGCTTGGTGCGTTCCTCGGAGATCCGGGCGATATCGCCGTCGAGGGCCTCGCTGATCTGGTCGCGCCCGGTGGCCAGACGGGAGGAGAAATCCGCCGCCCGCGCTTCGATCATGCTCGACGTCGACAGGACGAGTTCGGCGAGTTCCATGCCGATCGTCGCCTTGCCCTCGTCGATGACGGTGGCGATGTCCTGCTTGCCCGAATTGAACGTGCCGGCAAGTTCCCGCGCGCGTTCCACGAGCGTCTCATTGATCTGCCGGGCGCGCGCTTCGAGCGCCGCGTTGAGCCTCTGCGTGCCCGCGTCAAGCGTTTCGGCACGCGTTTCGAATTCCGTGATAAGTGATTGACCCCGCTCGGCAAGCGTCCTTTCGATGCCGGCGAGTCGGGCGTCGAACTCGTCGCTCAGCGACTTCGTTGCCTCACCGAGGAGGGAGACGATGCTGCCGGCGCGCTCGTTGAGCATATCCGACAGGGATCGGGTCGATTGCGAGGCGCTTTCCGTCAAGGCGGCGATGCGCGTATCGAGCAGGCTGGCGAAGGCTTCACCTGACGTGCTTATCCTGTCGGAAAGGGTATCGAGGCGCTTGTCGAGACCGTCCTGCAGGATGGAGCCGTTCTCGTTCAGGCGGCTCAGGAGCTTCTCGCCCGACTCGTTGATGGTCATCGACAGCCTGGTCGAGGCACCGATGATGTTCTCACGGATGCCGTCCGAAGCCGCGCCGAGGTCGCTTTGCAATTGCTGATGGGCGCCGGCGATGGAAGTCCTCACGCGCTCGGCATGGTTGATGACCGCCTCGCGCTCACTGCCCAGTCCGTCCACCAGCGCCCGGATGCGCACCTCGTTCTCCGAATAGGCGCGCTCAAGCTCGCTGACTTCGGTGTGCACAAGGGTCTCCAGTTCGACCGCTCGCGCCAACGTGCGCTCTATCCCTTCGCCCATGGCCTGGACTTCGCGGCGGACAGCCTGGCCGACCAGCGAAATCCTGTCCTGCGCCAAGCTTTCCGGCTCGGCGAGGCGGAAAGCCACCTCCGTCATGGAGCGAACGGCCAGCCGCATCTCCTGCGACCTGCGGACCATCACCGCGAACGCCCAGAAAAGAATGATCGGCAACACGATGCCGACCGCGATGGCAATTGAATGCGGAGATTGCAGAAGCTGGTTGAACCTCCTGATTTCCCAGAGTTTCGGCCCAGACAACAAGCGATCGAACAGCAGACCGGCGGCGGCCCAGAGGATCGATACCAGAAGCGCAATCCAGTAGACGGTGCGAGGCGCGCGCCGTTCAAGCCGACCGAGGATGGCGCTGTAGTCTTTCTGACGGTCGTCATTGGCCGGTGCGAAGCCTGTGCGAGCTGGCGGGACAGGCGCCGTTTCGACCGGTTGAAAGAGGGGCGCGGCCTGCTTTTGAGGTCCCGTCTTTTCCAGCGCCTCTTCTCCAGTCTTTCCCAGCACGTCTTCGAAAGTCGCCGGTTCGGCGGTCCGGGTCTTCGGCGCCTTCGTCTCTTCCTTCACGTTGACGATCGAGGCCGGATCGATGGTGAATGACTGGTTCGCCGGTTCAGGCAGCGTCTGCCGGCCTGGAGTCTTTACCTTGGTTTCTCGCGCAAGCTCTTCCGCTGCCTGGGAAATCTGTGCTTCCAGATCTTCCATGGAGGCCGCGATATCAAGCCCGTCTTCCGATCCCTGCTGGCCGAAATCGAGATCGAGCGCTTCCTCCAATTGCTTCGCAACGTCGGAATCGAGATTGATCGTCTGCGTTGTCTTGCGCACCATCGCCGCCTTACCCTGTACTTGCCTACGCTGTGCCTTATCGGTGCGCGGGCCGTCTCGAGGACGCCTCGTACCCGCACACGTGGCTTATCATGTTCCAAGCGTATCGTACTGACACACCCGGGGAAAGGAAAGGAGCATTCCAGCCGATGGATAAAAGTTTAAACACAAGGTTAACAACAATCGTGATTGTGGGGAAATTTTTACCGCGCATAACGGCATTAACGCCGGCATTAACGCGTTATCCACGCCCCGCCGCCTAGAAATTGCCATGAAAGTCGCATGGATGACCGCTCCCCCGGCCGTCGAGAATGTTGGTTAATCGCGGACGGGAGAGAATCGGCGCTTGGATAGCCGAAAGGCACATGGCCCGGTTCTTGCTTCATCCTGTTTCGAGTTTGGTTGCGCGGGAGCTTCAACGATGCAATTTCAGGATACTCAAGCGATTGCCTATGCCATGCCAGGCGGCGAAGCATCGGAGCCTTCGCGGGCGAGGCCGGTGGACCTGGTGCACCTTTCCCGCCAGACCATGGGCGACAGGGCGATTGAAACCGAGGTGCTCGCCATGTTCCTGCATCAGGCGTTGACTGCGCGAGAAAATATCGCCACGGGCGGGCTCAAGGAGCGCAAGAGCCTCGCCCATGCGCTCAAGGGGTCGGCGTTGGGGGTAGGGGCCTTTGCAGTCGCCGAATGCGCGTCGGAAATCGAGAAGCGTCCCGGGGACGCGGCGCTCCCGAAGAAACTCAGCCGCAGGATCGAGGAAGTGCGCGAGTTCATCGCCGCCATCAACCGCTAACCCGTTTCACCTCGGGCCATCGCGGAAACCGGATTTCGTTTCCGCGTCCGTTGCTTTGGCCTCATGGCATACCCTGCTACTGGCTGTTGACTTGACCATCGGAGTGATTATCTCGGCAGGGTCTTTTCATGGGGCTTCTCAATGACCAAGCTGCACATCATCGCCTTTGACGGTACCGCTTACGACATCGATGCCGAAAACGGGTCCACGGTGATGGAAAACGCCATCAGGAACAGCGTTCCGGGTATAGAGGCGGAATGCGGCGGGGCGTGTGCCTGCGCGACCTGCCATGTCTATGTCGATGATGCCTGGACTGGCGTTGTCGGAGAGCCTGAGTCCATGGAAGAAGACATGCTCGATTTCGCCTTCGACGTGCGGCCGAATTCGAGACTTTCCTGCCAGATCAAGGTTCGGGATGAACTGGACGGCCTCATCGTCCGTGTCCCCGAGCATCAGGGCTGAAGAATCACCGGGGAGGGGCGGCTGCGGAAACCCGTCACGGGATGACGATTCTGAAGCGGCGTTCCGGCCCTGAAGAGCCGAGGATCGAAATATGCCCGATGTCACGAAAACGCCCGATGTTACGAAAACGGATGTCTTGATCGTTGGCGCAGGCCCTGTCGGCCTGTTTGCCGTGTTCGAACTCGGCCTGCTCGACCTCAAATGCCATCTGGTCGATATTCTCGACCGGCCCGGCGGGCAATGCGCCGAACTCTATCCGGAGAAGCCGATCTACGACATTCCCGGCTGGCCGCTGATCACCGCGCAAGGGCTGGTCGGCAGGCTGATGGAGCAGATCGAGCCGTTCCAGCCGCAATTCACCTTCAACCGGATGATCTCGGCACTCGAGAAGCGCGAGGACGGCTCGTTTCGCGCCACCACGGACGAGGGCGAGGTTTTCGAGGCGAAGGCGGTCGTCATCGCCGCCGGCGGCGGCTCCTTCCAACCGAAGCGCCCGCCGATTCCCGGCATTGAGGCCTATGAAGGAAAAAGCGTCTTCTACGCCGTGCGGCGCATGGAGGATTTCCGCGGCGAGGACCTCCTGATCGTCGGCGGCGGGGATTCGGCGCTCGACTGGACATTGAACCTCCAGCCCGTCGCCCGGTCCGTGGCGCTCGTCCATCGTCGTGCCGAGTTCCGCGCCTCGCCCGACAGCGTCAACAAGATGTTCGGGCTGCACGAGGAAGAAAAGCTCCGTTTCCAGATCGGGCAGGTCACGGCCCTTGCGGGCGAGAGCGGCGTGCTGCGGTCGGCAACCGTCAAGGGGCCGCATGGCGAGGTGGACATCCCCTGCACCAGGCTTCTGCCCTTTTTCGGCCTGACGATGAAACTAGGGCCGATTGCGCAATGGGGACTGAACCTCCACGAAAACCTCATCCCCGTCGATACGGAAAAATTCCAGAGTTCCGAACCGGGTATTTTCGCCATCGGCGACATCAACACCTATCCCGGTAAGCTCAAGCTGATCCTGTCCGGCTTCCACGAGGCGGCGCTGATGGCGCAGGCCGCGAAGCATTACATCAGCCCGGCGGAGCGCATCGTCTTCCAGTATACGACTTCATCGACAAGCCTGCAGAAGAAGCTGGGCGTAGCGTAATGCGCGTTACGGAAAAAGGATGAAAATCAGGCACTGGCGTCTCGCGCATGGACGAAGCCTCGACCTCGGGCCGGCATCCGTCATCATGGGCATCCTCAACGTCACGCCGGATTCCTTTGCCGATGGCGGCCTTTACGATCGGGCGGAAAAGGCGATCGGCCATGCCCGGCGGATGATGGAAGAAGGAGCGTCGATCATCGACATCGGCGGGGAATCGACCAGGCCCGGCGGGGCGCCCGTCTCAGCGGCCGAGGAACAGGCGCGCATCCTGCCGGTGATCGACGCGCTGGCGCAAAGCGGCGCGATCCTGTCGGTGGACACCTACCGGGCCGAAACCGCGAGGGTGGCCGTCGCACATGGCGCCCATATCGTCAACGACGTCTGGGGCGCGCAGCGCGATCCGGCGATTGCGGATGTCGCGGCCGAAACCGGCGCGGGTTTCGTCCTCATGCACACCGGGCGTGAGCGCCACAAGGATCCCGACGTCATTGCCGACCAGTTCCTGTTCCTGCGGCGTTCGCTTGAAATCGCAAGCCATGCCGGCGTCGCGGACGAGGCGATCGTGCTCGATCCCGGCTTCGGCTTCGCCAAGGAAACACCGGAAGACAATCTGGAACTCATCGCACGCTTCGAAGAGTTGCATGAGCTTGGCTATCCCTTCGCCGTCGGCACTTCGCGCAAGCGCTTCGTCGGGCATGTCACCGGCCGACAAGCGCCTGCCGATCGCGCCATCGGTACGGCGGCGACGAGCGTCATATTGCGCCTCAAGGGCGCCCACGTTTTCCGCGTGCACGACGTTGCAGCCAATCGGGACGCGCTCAGAATAGCGGACGCCGTCATGGCGTTTGACGAACGATAGATGGCGGATCGCGTTACCGCTTTCCTGGGCCTTGGCGGCAATATCGGCGATCCTGCCGCAGCGATGGGCGTGGCACTTCGTGCCGTCGACGCCGATCCGTCCGGCTCGGTTGTCTCCGTCTCCTCGCTCTATCGCACGCCGCCTTGGGGCAAGACCGACCAACCGGCCTTCCTGAACGCGGTAGCGCGGATAGAGACCACGCTCTCGCCCCAGGACCTGCTTTCACTTTGCCTGGCGGAGGAACGGCTCCTGAAGCGCGTCAGAAGGGAGCGTTGGGGTCCGCGCACCATCGACATCGATATCCTGCTTTACGGCGACCGAACGATCGATGAAGACGGCTTGACGGTTCCGCATCCGCGCCTTGCCGAGCGCGCCTTCGTTCTGGTCCCGCTCGCCGAGATCGCGCCGAGGATGGAAATCGGTGGCAGAAGGATCGATGCTCTCCTCCGGGAACTGGACGGCAGCGGCATCGAACGCGTTACAAATGATGGAAACTGGTGGCGTTTGCCCACCGAGGGCACGCTACCAGGGTCCTGAATTCAGTCCAAGGTAGGAGAACTTATTCCTGCGCCACCCGCTTGGCGGAATGGTCGCTGTCCCGCTTGAGGCTGACGCCGATGACAGGCACGAGATCGTCATTGACCTTGACCGAGATCGTCACGTTCATGGTGTTGGGGTCCGGCAGGTGCGCCAGCATCGTTCCCTTCAACTGGTGCCGGTTGAGTACGAAGACGACCTTTTTGCCCTCGACGCTGCCGCCGATGACATCAAGCCCCTTGCCGGCAGCGCCGTCGAGAAACGTGCCGCGATAGCCGCTGCGGCCACGCTCCTCCACATGCGCCGCCATCTTCTGCGTGAACATGCCGACCCGGCAGGTGCCGTCGAGATTCATGCCTGCATGGCGGGCTGGCACGGTGCCGACGAGATCGCAGGTGAAACGCGTGCCCTTGTATTTGCCGGCAACCACCTCGCCCGGGCCGGACCATTGACCCTCGACGGAGCGGAAGAATTTCACGTCATGCTCGCCCGCATCGGCTGCATTTGCCATCGCGCCCGAAAACGACAGGATCGCGAGAGTGGCAAGGACGGTGGGAGGAGATGCCATATTCATCTTGAGCCGGCGCTGTTCGGGGATAGATGGAGGGAAACCATGGGGAAGAATGGTTAACGCTTCGTCTATATTACGTCCGGCCGGACAATTCCAGCGAACACGCGCTTTTGCTGGGGCGGTCCTAATGACGGACCGTCGCATAGTCCCGCAGCACGTTTGCCTCCAGTTCGAGCTCGTCGAGGCGATGCCTGACGACGTCTCCAATGCTGACGATGCCGATCAGGGTCTGCCCCTCCATGACGGGCAGGTGGCGGATCCGTCTCTGGGTCATGACTTTCGCGATCTGGGCGATGCCGTCCTGCGCAACGCAATGGATCACGCCGCGCGTCATCAGGTCGGAAACGGTATGCTCCGCGACCGCGCCGCCATGCTCGGCCAATCCATGGGAAATATCGCGTTCGGACAGGATGCCGACGACGGATGTACCGTCTTCGCTGACGACGAGGGCCCCAACGCCTTCGATTTTCAATCTCTGTGCGGCGCTTCTTATGCTCGCGTCGGGACGGATGGTGGCGACCTTGTTTCCTTTTGCTTTGAGAATATCAGAAACGTGCATGTTTCTTCCTCCCGGTTTCGGTACCTCGGTCATTCGAGTCGATCACGCCAGCTTAGCGCGCTGATTTGCAAAGTTTGCGGCAGCGCGCGGCAATTCGCAATATGCACCTCGCTCGGACGGCAATCCGGCTTATTTGTCCCCGCCGTCTCTATCCTGCGCCTTGCGCGCGGCGAAGGAACTGAGCGCCGTGACGAAATCGCCGATCCTCGGGCGACGCCGTGCCGCAAAGGGCAGGGGGCGCACCGTTTCCATAGCCGCGATGCCGATGCGAACCGTCATCATGCCGTTTACCACCCCTTCGCCGAGCTTGGCGGAAAGCCGCGCCGCGAGCCCATGGCCGACGAGTTGCTGGACGACACCGTCGCCAAGCGCGATCGACCCCGTCACAGCCAGATGGGCGACGACGTCGCGCGCAAGCCGGAAGAAGCCGAGCGTGCCGGGCCTTGCGCCATAAAGCTCCGCAAGCCTGCGGACGAGACGGCTCGCCTCGAAGAGGACGTAGCCGATATCGACCAGCGCACGCGGCGAAACCGCCGTCACCACGGAAACCCGCTTCGCCGCGTCGAGTACCAGTTCGCGCGCGCGCTGGTCGAGCGGCGGCATCAATTCGCTTTCGGCGAGACGGATGAGGTCCGCACCGTCGATGATCTCTCCTTCGAGTTCCGAAAGTGTACGCCGACCGGCCGCCGTTTCGGGTTTAGAAGAAAGGAACGAGGTCAATTCGCCGACAAGCGCCCGCGCTTTCTTCTCGTTGTTCGACGCGAGGATGGTCTCCGCCTCGGCCCG
>SCRB01000850.1 GCA_004299545.1 Rhizobiaceae bacterium | reverse complement strand
CGCCAGCAGAAAGACGTGGCCTTGTCCCTCGACCAAGCCGCCCCCGACCAAGCCGCCCACGACCAAGCCGCCCCCGACAGGGCCAGACCCGCCGCCGAGACGGCAAAGGTCGCCGAAATCATTCCGGTGGCACGGGCGAAGCCCCTGGACATCCTCGTCGCCGAGGATAACGAGGTCAACCAGCTCGTCTTCAGCCAGATCCTTGATGATCTGAAGCTTTCCTACCGGATTGCGGCAAACGGAAGGACTGCGCTGGAACTCTACCGCGCGCTTTCCCCGCAGCTCATCCTCATGGATGTCTCCATGCCCGAAATGAACGGCTTTGAGGCGACGGCCGCCATACGCCGTGAGGAACAGGGCGGGATGGCCCATACGCCGATCATCGGCATCACGGCGCATGCGCTCAAGGGCGACCGGGAGAAATGCCTCGACGCGGGCATGGACGATTATCTCTCCAAGCCGATCTCTCCCGACCGGTTGGCGCAAAAGATCGCGGCATGGACGGAGGATTCCGCCGTTTCCCTGACTGCGTGATCGCTTGACTCGTTACCCTCTGGCCCGAGGCTCATCCTCGATATAGGCATTTATAAGGGCGTCGAAGGAAGCGTCGGCACGGAAGCCCAAGGCTTCCGCCCGCTTGGTGTCGAACGCCCGCGGCCAACCCGCGACGATACGCATTATCGTCGGATCCGGCTCTCGCAGGATCAGCTTCACGGCGGCATCGCCGGCGGCGCGGCGCAGCGCCTCGATTTCCTCCGCGATGGTGGCGGCGAGGCCTGGCATCGACAGGTTGCGGCGGTCGCCGAGCCGGCCAAGGTCCATTTCGGCCGCGTGGATGAGGAAGCCGACGGCCGCCCTCGGACTGGCAAACCAGTGCCGCACATCCTCCGACACCGGCAGGATCGCCTCCTTGCCGGCCAGCGGTTCGCGCAGGATGCCCGAGAAGAAGCCTGACGCCGCCTTGTTCGGCTTGCCGGGCCGGATGCAGATCGTCGGCAGCCTGATGCCGATCCCGTCGAAGAAGCCGCGCCGGCTGTAATCGGAAAGAAGCAGCTCGCAGATCGCCTTCTGCGTGCCGTAGCTGGTCAAGGGCGTCGAGAAGAACTCGTCGCCGATTGTCTCGGGGAAAGGCGCGCCAAAGACGGCAATCGAGGAGGTGAAGACGACGCGTGGCTTATAGCCTTCGCCGGCGAGCCTTATCGCCTCGAACAGCGCCCGCGTGCCATCGAGATTGATGCGGTAGCCCTTCTCGAAATCGGCCTCCGCCTCGCCGGAGACGATGGCCGCGAGATGGAAGATCACATCGGGCCGGAGGTCAACCAGGCGCGCAGCCTCGCCCGGGGCGGAAAGGTCGGCTGTCTCGAGACCGACCTTGCCGGCAAAGCCAGCCGGTTGGGATGGCGCGACGATGTCGACCAGCGTCATGCGCTCGATCGGCTTGCCGGACAGGCCTCCATCTTTGGCGAGGCGCTCCGAGAGCTTGCGCCCGATCATGCCCGCCGCGCCGATAATCATCACATTCATTTCAGTTCTCCCTCGGGGCCACTCTCCCGCCTTCGTCGCGAGGGACCGTATCACTGGCCTGACTACCAGACCAGAGGAACTGGCGCTTTCGATGTTGCCGTCACTTATCGATTTTTCAATACCACGCAGGAGCCGCCAGCCTCGTGCAACGCCCGGCAGATCCTGTTCGCTTCGCCGCGGCTCTCGGCTCCGATCCTGACGGCGTAGATGCCGCGCCGCCCCATCGGTGTTCGGACCCGGCTGACGATCGGCTCGTAATCGGCGAGGAGCCTGGGAAAGCGTGCCTCGACGCGCGTCCAGTGCGCCACCGCCGCCGAGCGGCGGAAATTGCCGGCAACCTGGATTCCCCATGGCTTGATATTGATTTTAGCCATCGGAACCGTCGTCGCCATGATGACCGGCAGCTTTCTGCAAGACTGTGCGAAGGAAAGTTTGACATCCAGCGACTTGATCGTCGCGCGGTGCGCCCTGTCGGTAAAAGTGTCGACCGGCTCGCCGAGGATGTCGAGCACATAGTCTTCCGTCTCGATGGGCAGGAAGCCGCCGGCGGAAAGCCAGCGCGACACCCGGCTTTCACCGGCATTATAAGCCGCCGCCGCCAGTCCGAGATTGCCGTAGCTCTTGCGCAAGGCCGCCAGATAGGCGGCGGAGGCAGGCAGCGCCTGATCGATGGCGAACGCATTGGCGAGACCACGCAATTTCGCCGTTCCGGGCATGAATTGCGCGATCCCCTCGGCGCCCGCTGGGCTGACGGCATTGGCGTCGAAACGGCTTTCCTTCCAGATCAGCCGGGCGAAAAAGGCGCGCGGCAGGCCGTTTCTATCGGCCTCTTGCTGGATGAGATCGCAGATCCGATCGATGCCCCTGTCGGCGGAGCCCGTCGCAATGGGATCGGCCCCGGCCTTTCCGATCGGCCGCGCGATCGCCAGCGCCGCGCCAAGCACGGCGATTGCGAACTGCTTCCTACTGCGCAGCCACCGACGCGCCACGGCCGAACCGCTGCTCGACATAGTCGGCGACCATCTTCTGGAAATCCTCCGCGATCGCCGCGCCGCGCAGCGTCGCTACCTTGCGGCCGTCGATGAAGACGGGCGCGGTGGGCGCTTCGCCCGTTCCCGGCAGCGAAATGCCGATATCCGCATGTTTGGATTCGCCCGGCCCGTTGACGATGCAGCCCATCACCGCCACCTGCAACGCCTCGACGCCCGGATATTTCTCCCGCCAAACCGGCATGTTGTCGCGAATATCACTCTGGATCTTCTGCGCGAGTTCCTGGAAGACGGTCGAGGTCGTGCGCCCGCAACCGGGGCAGGCCGCGACGATCGGTACGAACTGACGGAAACCCATGGTCTGCAGGAGTTCCTGCGCCACCTGCACCTCTCGCGTGCGGTCACCGCCGGGTTCGGGCGTCAGCGAGATGCGGATCGTATCGCCGATGCCCTGCTGAAGCAGGATAGCCATGGCGGCCGAGGACGCAACGATGCCCTTCGTCCCCATGCCGGCCTCGGTGAGACCGAGATGCAGCGCATGGTCCGACCGCTTTGCCAGTTCCGCATAGACGGCGACCAGGTCCTGCACCTGGCTGACCTTGGCGGAAAGGATGATGCGGTCGCGCGGCAGGCCGATCTCCTCGGCAAGCGCGGCCGAGATCAGCGCCGACTGCACGATCGCCTCGCGCGTGACCTCCTGCGCCGAGAGCGGCGAGCCGTTCTTCTGGTTATTATCCATCAGCCGCGTCAGGAGTTCCTGGTCGAGCGAACCCCAGTTCACGCCGATCCTGACCGGCTTGCCGTAGCGGATCGCCGTCTCGATAATGGCGCCGAACTGCCGGTCCCTTTTCTCCCTGAAACCGACATTTCCGGGATTGATGCGGTATTTGGCGAGCGCTTCCGCACATGCCGGATGCTCGGAGAGCAGTTTGTGGCCGATATAATGGAAGTCGCCGATCAGCGGCACGTTGACGCCCAGCCGGTCGAGGCGCTCCCTTATATGCGGGACGGCGGCGGCGCTGTCGTCGCGATCGACCGTTATGCGCACCAGCTCCGAACCGGCCCGGTGGAGCGCCGCCACCTGCGCCACGGTCCGGTCGACATCGGCGGTGTCCGTGTTCGTCATCGACTGGACGACGACCGGCGCATCGCCGCCCACCATGATGCCGCCGACATCGACCGCCACGGATCGCCGGCGAGGGAAAGGAACGGGCTGGTAGTTGGTCATGGGATCGGACTCGCGCTGCTGTCAGTCGAAATGGGTGACGCGCATCCCAGCTTCAATAATCGCCGCCGCTCAATCGAACAAGGCTTTTGCCTTCGCTCAACGAGCAGGGACGAGCATCCGGCGTAATGTGCCGTCCTTCAGCCAGAAATGGTGAAGGAGCGCCGCCGCCGCATGGATGCAGATCAGGATGATGAGCAGCGGCTTTCCCCATGAATGGATATCAGCATACGGGTCGCCGATATAATAGCCGAGCAGGCCAAGGACGGGCATCGCCAGCAGGATGACATAAAAGAGCGCATGGCTCGCCGCCGCCGCCTTCTTCATCCAACCAGGCCCCGTTTCCGCCGGTTCCGGAACGCTTCGCGCGAGACGGAGCAAAAGGCGCAACAGAATAAGCGCGAGGATCGTCAAGCCGACCCAGTAATGATAGTCCGCCCATGATCGGACGGAGGCGTCGATCGTCGTGCCGCGATGTCTCAGGTCCAGGAATTGCGACATGCTGTCGCCAAAAACCAGCTGGAAAAGTACGAGAAGCGCGACGGCCCAATGCAGCGCGACCTGCGAAACAGAGTAGCCGGAACGAAGAGGCGAGGCCATTCGGTTTCTCCCGATTGATTGAAAGCCGATCGAAGAGACCGGTTGTCCGACACCGTCATAACTTGGAATCGTTCCAATTTATGGCATCTCTCCGGACGGAACGATAGCGCCGAGGCCGTCCATGCGTGCCCGTTCAACGCGTCCAGATTGACGACGTCGTGCCGCCGGCCCTATGTGAAGGCTGTTGCAGTGCACAAAACCACATTTGAAAGGACGCGGTCATGGATACAGTCAGGACAGCTGTCGTCACCGGATCGAATTCGGGTATCGGCCTTGCGATCGCGGAAGCTTTCGCCGGGGTCGGCCACAATGTCGTCCTCAATTCCTTCACCGACAGCAAGGAGGACCATGCACTGGCGGCGGAAGTCGGCAAGAAGCATGGCACCGGCGCGGCCTATATCAAGGCGGACATGACGAAGCCGGAGGAATGCCGGCAATTGGTGGAAAAGGCCGCGGAGCAGTTCGGCTCGGTCGATATCCTGGTCAACAATGCCGGCATCCAGCATGTGGCGCCGGTCGAGGCATTCCCGATCGATAAATGGGATGCGATCATCGCCATCAACCTTTCCTCCGCTTTCCATACGACTGCCGCCGCGATCCCGCATATGAAGAAGGCTAGCTGGGGGCGGATCATCAACATCGCCTCCGCGCATGGGCTGAGGGCCTCGCCCTTCAAATCGGCCTATGTGGCGGCAAAGCACGGTATTGTCGGTTTCACCAAGACGGTGGCGCTGGAGCTTGCCGAGCATGGCGTCACCTGCAACGCCATCTGCCCCGGCTATGTGCTGACGCCGCTGGTCGAGGCGCAGATCCCCGGCCAGATGAAGGCCCATAACATGGATCGTGAAACCGTTGTCAGGGAGATCATGCTGGCAAAGCAGCCGACGAAGAAATTCGTCACCGTCGAACAGGTCGGGGCACTCGCCGTATTCCTCGCTTCCGATGCGGCCGCTTCCATCAACGGCACGCCTGTTTCTATCGACGGAGGCTGGACCGCCGAATAGGGCATGATCCGGAAAAG
>SCRB01000849.1 GCA_004299545.1 Rhizobiaceae bacterium | reverse complement strand
CGCGCTCAGCTTCGTCTGGGTCGCGCTCGGCGGTATCGGGGTCGGCTTCGGCGTTACGTGGTTGACGGCGAAGGTCAAGGAATCGATCGCGCGCCATATCGGCGAGGAAAGCGGATCGCAGATTCTGATCAGTCTGCTGCTTCCATTCGCATGCTACCTGCTCGCCGAGCGGCTTCACTGCTCGGGAATCCTCGCGGCCGTTGCCGCCGGCCTGACCATGAGTTCCGTCGAAGCGTCCGGCCGCGCAATGGCCACGACCCGAATGCGGCGGAGTGCCGTATGGGACACGATCCAGTTCGTCGCAAACGGCATTATCTTCGTGCTTCTGGGCGAGCAGTTGCCTTCGATCCTGGGGCCAGCGGTCGAAACCGTCCGGTTGACCGGCCATCACGAGCCGTGGTGGCTGCTGATCTATGTCCTGGCCATCTATATCGGCCTGATCGCGCTCCGTTTCGTCTGGGTCTGGGTATCGCTCAGCCTCACCATCTTCCGGGCCAGGCTTCATGGCGCGGGAACCCGAGGGCCGGACTGGCGGCTGGTAGCAGCCACATCATTAGCGGGTGTTCGCGGCGCCATCACGCTGGCCGCTGTCTTGACCCTGCCGCTCGTGCTCCATGACGGCTCTCCCTTTCCGGCCCGGGAACTTGCCATTTTCCTGGCGATGGGCGTCATCATCGTGTCACTTGTCGCCGCCAGCATCGGCCTGCCGCTGTTGCTGAAGGGGCTAAAGATGCCCGCCGAACCCTCTTATCAGGCGGAGGAAGATCGGGCGCGTGTCGTCGCGGCCGAGGCCGCGATCGCCGAGATCGAACGAGTCCAGCACAAACTCGCCGCAGGCCGCAAGGATGCCGACGTCTACATTGCCGCGGCGGGGCGCGTCATGGACTTTTATCGCAGCCGCATCGAGATCCGCTCACGCGAGGGAGAAGCGGGGGTCCGCGTCAGAGAGAGCGAGAACGCGGAGCAGAAGATGCGGATGGCGGCCGTTAAAGCCGAGCGCATGGCCATCTTCAAGATGATGCGGTCACAGCAGATCGGGAGCGAGACCGCTGGCAGGCTGGTGCGTGAGCTTGACCTGCTGGAAGCGCGCTACGACGCTTGACGCAGACGCGGCCGACGACGCGGATATTTTCGAGCTACTTCGGTTTACGCGAGCGCCTGATCGACGATCCTCTGTGCTTCCGCCAGAATGGCGTCCAGATGGTCCTGCCCGCGAAAGCTCTCGCCATAGATCTTGTAGATATCTTCGGTGCCCGACGGCCGCGCGGCAAACCAGCCGTTTTCCGTCGTCACCTTCACGCCGCCGATTTCGGCGTTGTTGCCCGGCGCGCGGCTGATTACCGACTGGATAGGCTCTCCGGCCAGGGTCTTCGACGTGATCTCATGCGGTGAAAGCTTCGACAGCTTTTTCTTCTGCGCCGGGGTTGCGGCAGCCTGGAGCCGATCGGCAACCGGCTCGCCCAGTTTGTCCGTAAGGGCGCGGTAAACCTCGCCGGGGTCTTTGCCCGTCCTTGCCGTGATCTCCGCCGACAGCAAGGCCGGCGCGATGCCGTCCTTGTCGGTAGTCCAGACCGCGCCGCTGCGACGCATGAATGCCGCACCCGCACTTTCCTCCCCGCAAAAACCCAGAGACCCGTCCTGGAGGCCATCGGCAAACCATTTGAAGCCGACGGGCACTTCATACAATTTACGCTTCAGATCGGCCGCGACCCGGTCGATCATCTGGCTGCTCACCACCGTCTTGCCGATGGCCGCATCCTTGCGCCATTCGGGGCGATGCTTGAACAGGTAATGGATCGCCACCGCCAGGTAGTGATTGGGCGGCAGCAGGCCGTCCGTTCGGTTGACGATGCCGTGCCGGTCGTGATCGGTGTCGCAGGCGAACGCGATGTTGAAGCGGTCCTTCATGTCGATCAGGCCCTGCATGGCGTAGGACGAGGACGGGTCCATGCGGATCTGGCCGTCCCAATCGACCGTCATGAAACGAAAGGTGGGATCGACCTGGCTGTTGACGATGGTCAGGTCGAGTTTGTAGCGGTCGGCGATGGCGGGCCAGTAACGGACCCCGGCGCCGCCGAGCGGGTCGACGCCCATGCGGATATGCGCCCCGCGAATGGCATCCATGTCGATCACGTCACCGAGACCGCTGACGTAGGCGTTAAGAAAATCGTGGGTATGTGTCGTCGGCGCATGGAGGGCTTTCTCGAAAAGTATGCGCCGCACGCCCTTCAGGCCGTTCGAAAGCAGATCGTTAGCCTGCTTTTCGATCCAGCCGGTGACGTCGGTATCCGCCGGCCCGCCATTGGGCGGATTGTACTTGAAACCGCCGTCGCCGGCCGGGTTGTGCGACGGCGTGATGACGATGCCGTCGGCCAGTCCGCTCTTGCGGTCACGATTATAGGCGAGGATCGC
>SCRB01000848.1 GCA_004299545.1 Rhizobiaceae bacterium | reverse complement strand
CCGCCTCTCCAAGTTCAAGAAGCGTTACGAAGGCCTCGGCCTCTAAAGCAATTCCAGCAAAAGTGTGCAGCGGTTTTGCGCCCGGAATTGCGTGAAAACAAGGATATAGGGTATTTCCGTGGTTCGTAGAAAAACGGAAATGCTCGAAAGCCTCTCCTTGCCGTAACACCGCGCCGCCGTTACCGTTTGCTGCATGCACTCGGATATTGTCGACCTCCGCGCATTTTACGCGTCCATGCTGGGGCGTCTCGCCGAACGCTCCATCAGCATGGCTCTCTCTTCCATCTGGTCGCCGATTCCGAACGAGCGGCTGGTCGGGCTGGGCTACACCCTTCCATGGCTCGAACGGTTCGGCACCGACGTCGAGCGCGCCTTCGCCTTCATGCCTGCGGCGCAAGGCGCGGTGAACTGGCCTCCCGGCGGTCCTTCGACGACGGTTCTGGTCTTCGACGAGGAATTGCCGCTGATGGATTCCTCGATCGACCGCATGCTGTTCGTCCACTCGCTGGAACACGCCGAGAATCCGCGCGAAACGCTGATGGAAACTTGGCGCGTCCTGGCGCCGGGCGGGCGGCTTGTCATCGTCGTGCCGAACCGCCGTGGCGTCTGGGCGCGGTTCGAGCACACGCCGTTCGGAACCGGCCGGCCCTATTCGCGCGGCCAGCTGACGGCGCTCCTGCGAGAAGCGAATTTCACGCCCGGCGCCTATGCGGAAGCGCTTCTGTTCCCGCCTTCGAGGCATCGTTCGGTCCTGCAGCTCTATCAGGGGCTCGAGCGTGTGGGCCGGCGCTTCTGGCCGATGTTCGCCGGTGTCATCATCGTCGAGGCGCAGAAAAGGCTCTATCAGGGGCTGCCCGTCGCGGCGCGGGCATCGCGACGCGTCTTCGTCCCCGTCCTCGCGCCTCACGGCGCACCGGCCGGCATGTCGCTGCCCCGCCAGGTGGGCACGGTCAGCCGAGCGCGAAACGGGCGATGACGGGAACGTGGTCTGAAGGCCTCTCCCAGCCGCGCGCGTCGCGGACGATTTCGACATCCTTGAGCGCGGAAGCTATATTGGCCGACGACCAGACATGGTCGAGGCGGCGCCCGCGATTGGACAATTGCCAGTCGCGCGCCCGGTAGCTCCACCAGGTATAGATCTTCTCTTCCGGCGGGATGTGCTGGCGCATCAGGTCCACCCATCCGCCCTGCACGCGCATCGCCTCCAGCCCTTCCGTCTCGGCCGGCGTATGGCTGACGATGGTGAGCAGTTGGCGATGGGACCATACGTCGGTCGGCAGCGGCGCGATGTTGAGGTCGCCGACCAGTACGGAAGCAGCGCCATCCGCCTGTTCGGCGCGTATATCGTTCATTTCCGCGATAAAATCGAGCTTGTGCCGGAATTTCGGATTGATCTCCGGATCTGGCTCGTCGCCGCCGGCAGGAACATAAAAATTATGCAGGAGCAACGTCCTGCCGCCGATCTCCAATGTCGTGGAGACATGGCGCGAATCGACGATGCCGCAGAAACCCCGCTTTTCCTTCAGGCTCAGCGGATGGCGCGAAAGCGTCGCGACGCCGTGATAGCCCTTCTGGCCATTGATGGCGATGTGCCTGTATCCCAGCGCCGCAAAAGCCTTGGCTGGAAACAGGTCGTCGATGCACTTCGTTTCCTGCAGGCAGAGCACATCGGGGCTGTATTGTGCGAGGAACCGCTCGACAAGCGGCAGGCGCAGCCTGACGGAGTTGATGTTCCACGTCGCAATGGTGAAAGGCATGAATGGATCGCCCCGGGGGTTCAGACACCGGAAACTGCCAGCAGGGGGCACGAAAGACAACCTTCAAGCCGCCAATAAC
>SCRB01000847.1 GCA_004299545.1 Rhizobiaceae bacterium | reverse complement strand
GCTCTTCCGATCTATTTCCGCCGCGGCGATCTTTGTGTCGCCGCTTCTTTCACATTCCGTTTTCCCCGAAAGTTCGACTTCGGCAAAAACGCTCGTTGCAGGACTGTAATAGTTGAACACGTTGAGCGGATGCTGGCAGGCATGAAAGCCGCCTGCGCCGCGGTTGAGATCGGCTTTTTGCGGGCAGCATTTCACCTCGCCGTCGTGGCGATAGGTCTGACCGATCGCATATTGGAAGCCCTGGCAGGTCCAATCGGCGTTGAAACCCTTATAGGCAATGACGGGAGCCGAATCGACGGCAACCGCCTTCTTGGCGCGAGGCATGTTCAGTCCTTTCTGGATTTGTGAACGGCGTTGCCGCTTTTTGGTCGGTGTCGGGCTGGATCACAGCAGCGATCCTTTCTTCGATCGCTTGGCCTGTTCGGCGCAATCCGGGCAGGTGTGGGCCCATTCGCCGGCGATTTTCTCGATGACGAAGCCTTCGGCTCGCGCATCGGCAACCATCACGTCGAATTCGTCGCGGGCATAGGTGCTCCGCTGCGCTGCACCGCATTCGCAGACGATCTGCATCCTTCCAGCGTGACGTTCGATCATGGCCGCCAGTCCCAAAGACCCTGCGCACCGCGAGCTGGAACCGGCGGCACAAGTGGCTCGACATCCGCCAGCGGCCAGCCCCAGTTGAACGTTCCCTCGCGATCACTGTCGTTTCCGGCTTTCTCGCCGAATTCGCGGGCACAGTCGTCGCCGCGTTTCGGTTCGCCAAGGATCGCGGTGCACAATATGTGGGATAGGGGAGCGCGGACGCCGGAACGGATATTTTCGAGCAACGGTCGCGCGATATCCGGATGCAAGCAGGGTTGGCCGCAGACAGCGGGGTTCTTGAGCATGTTGAGAAGCTGCAGAACTTCACCCTGGCGAATCGGCCGAGCGCCGGCATGAATGGCTATGCGCTGCCCAATCAGCGACCGCGGCGGCCGCCAACCGCGAAACTCATAAGGTTTTGCGCCCGCCACGATCAAAGAAGCCCATGGTTGCCAGATGGTCAGCGTCTTCATCGGAACGGCACCTCGCTGATCGGCATGGCGTTGTGCTCAACGCCGTCGAGCAGACGTCCGGCCCGATGCTTGCCGAGACGATAAAAGGTCGAGCCGTCGCTATGGTGTTCGAAGGAATGGCCGAGAAGATTGCCGAGGAAGCTGCACCTTCGAAATTCAGAGGGCGATTCTGACGCCAACGTTCGCCATTTCGTGCGATGAACGAGCCACTGCGTTCGATCTGATCAAAAAGTTGATCAGCATCGAGCCATTCGCCCCATTGCTTGAAGAAAAACGGCACGCCGGCGCCGGCACATTGATCGCGGATAGAACGCGTCCAGTCTGGGCGCATCGGCCGGGCGCCCGGGCCGCTCTCGCCGCCGACGATGATCCAGTCCAGCTTTGCGCAGGTTTCCGTCGCGCCGACATATGGTTCCGGCGCATCATGATATCTCATGCCTTTCAGCGCATCGATAAACTCCCATCCGGTACAAAGCGTCTCGAAATCGATCGGCCCGAGCAGCGGCTCGGCCGAGACGAAACGGATCGACGCCGGCGTCGCCAGCAGATCGGGAACACGTTCGTCGGCGCGCGCCTGGTCCTCGGCCGAGACGCCCAGCCAGACATTTGGGAGAGGCCATGCGGGCTCGGGAGCGCAATAGAGCGCTCTGTGTTCCGGCGTTGAATCTCGATGGATGAAAGCAAGCGCGTGATGCTTCGACACTGGCCACTCCCCGAGTGGCACGGCATTCGCCCAAGCAAACCGTTTGCCCTGGCCGTGGTCGTCGAATGCCGTCAGGTATTCCCGCATCCGCTTCGACCGCTTGGTCAGCACCTGGAACGTGTGCTGCGGGCAGAGCGCCATGACGGCGAAGACGCGGTCGATCACGTCGTCGGGTATATCCTCGTGGAACAGATCGCTTGTCGAATTGACGAAGATCATGCGCGGACGTTTCCAGCGAAGCGGCTTGGTAAAGACCTCGTCGCTGGCGATGCCGATCTTGCCGGTCCAGACATAGCCGGCCTTCGACGGTTTGACCGTGCCGGCATAATGCGGCGTTGCCGGATTGGCCGCCAGGCGTGGCGCCACGCGGCGCATCGCGTAACAGTTTGTGCAGCCGGGCGAGACGACGGAGCAGCCGGCGATCGGATTCCAAGTCGCCTCGGTCCATTCAATGTGGGATCCGTCAGCCATGGCCTATGGTTTCCGCCATTTCGAGGTCGAGCGTCGCGAACAGCGCGCGCACTGCTTGCGCACGAGCCTTTTCACCCCGACGTTTCTGATTTTCATTGGTGGCGGGATCGAAGATGTCGGCGAGCGAGCGCAGATATTTGGCCGCGGCGCGCGCATCCAGTTCCATTAGTTCTGTTGTCCAGACGCCCATGCCGATGATGACAAAGGATATGCCAGTGGCGCCGATCGCCTTCGCTCCGATTTCCGTCGCCGCGAGAAGATGCTGATGGACAATGTCGGTTACGTCGCGACGATGGCCGTCATCGGGCTGGATAACCGGCTTGCGGGGATCAGCCATGAGACGCTCCCGGCTTTGTGCAATTCGGCCGGCAGCTCTCGCCCTGATCGGCGTCGCCGTAGAGGCAGCCGCCATCGGCGCGAACCTCATTGCGTGTCTGCAGGATCTTCGCTGCCGCCTCCAAGGCCCGGCGTGCGCGCCGACGAAAGGCATCCTGCAACCCATGGCGGCCATCGGCATAGTCGGCCCAGGCTTCGCGCTTTCGACCTAAACGGTCGCCGATTTCGGCCTTTCCCTTGCGATCCATCTCGGCGATGAATGCATCGTTGCGGTCCTCATCGTCGTCGAAGAGCGCGATCGCAGCCGCTTCGATCATTTCAGTTGTGATGTGAACATCAGCCATGACGCACCTCGATGTCGGTCGGACGCGCCTGCCTGTCCCATTGACCGCTCACATAACGAGGAAGGTTTTGTCCGATCTGCGTTGCCGTTGCGATCGCGTCCTCGCGGCCGCCTCCGCCGGCGCGGGTATGCGCACCAATGGAGGCGATCAACATGTTCGCCGAGGCTTCGAGTACGGCGATGGTGGAATAGCCTTGCGCCAACCGGTTGAACGCCGACATCAGCTGGGCGATCTCTTCGGGGAAATCAGGGTCGCGGGTGATGGCCATCGTCAGAACCTCACCTCGTCTTCTCCGTCGACGTCGAAATCCGGATCGCCGTCATCCGGCTCGCGTTGGGCTTGTTCGATGTAGCGATGAGGGAGGATGTAGGACCTGTTGGCCGACATGACGGTCGACTGATCGGTCAGCGTGTAGGAAAAGATCGATGCGCCGCCGTAGAAATGCGTCGTCCAGACGATCGGCGCCTCGGGCTTGGCGTCGGCAGCGTCGAACAAGGTTCGCTCCGGCGGGATCGTCGGCACATCGACGCGCAGCATTTTCGCGCCGAAGCGTTCTTCCTCGCGGCAGCGGCCGGCGTGCCGACGATGGCCGAAGATCTCGACGATTGCCCATTCGAAGCCGTCGTCTTGATGGTCAACTTGGATATTCTCTTCGGTCATGAACGTACCTTTGCGAGCGCATCGCGCGCCAACGCCGCCTGACGATTGTATGTGTCGACGAATTCTCGCGCGGCCATGTAGACCGGCGCGAGAAGATCCTCGGTTTCACGGCGTTCGGTGGAATTGAACAATGTCGGATCAAGGATCGGCCCGATGCTTTCCATCGAAGCTTTCTCCTCGAAAAAGCGGTCGATCGTGTCACGCTCTTGATCGATGAACTGGACGGCCGTCGCGATCGCGATATTCAAGGCATTGAGCCTCGCCTTTGCTTCAGCCGCGTTCATGTTGCGCTTCTCCAGAACCACATCGAAAACCAGAACAGGGCAACGCAGCCGAGCAGGATGATGCTGGCCAGCAGCACGAGCTCGATGACAAAGATCGGTATGGGACGGTCGGGGCCGAACGGGTTGCAGCCGACCCCGTCGCATTGGCAATCGGGCCAGCTCCTGCAAACGAGCGAGTGCGGATCACGCTCCTGGTCTCGTGGCGTTTTCATCCGAAAACCCCGTAGAGATTCATGGAAACGCCGATGACGAACGCCGTGACGGCGGCGAACATCGCCAGGTCGATCAGGAGACCGGTCAGGATGCCGCGCATCAGGCCGCCCTCCGGACGCGCTCGGTCTTGCTGGGATCGATATCGCCGAAACCGTGATCGGCGAGCGCCGCGGAAAGATCGCGATCGAGATCGGAATTGCCGAAGTTGCGCGGATCGACCGCCTTCTCCAGGCGCTGCAGGCACGCCGAACAGAGATCGTAATGCGCAGGCGCATCGCGGCGCGGCCGCACCGGAATGAAATCGGCGCCGTCCTTGACGGCGATCGTCAGCGCCACGCGTGCGAGCACGCGGTTTTCCGGCGCGAGCTCGTCTCCGCAGCCGTCGCATTTCAGGAAAGTTGCCATATTGGCTCTCCTTCGGTTGATCGGTTCGATTGGGGGAGGCGCAATGCCGCGCGGGCTTCGTCCGGGGCTGTCTCGAACAGCTTCACCGTCACCGGGCCGGTGCGCATGTTACCGACAAGGATCCCGTGCAATGCCGCGCGGTCAGCCTGGGAGAGATTGCGC